>SLIL01000377.1 GCA_007135645.1 Bacteroidales bacterium | reverse complement strand
GAAAACCCCATTGAACAGGAAGGCACCTATCCCCTTCCCGAAGCTCAGGTTGACCGTTTTATGCTCAAAATAATGATTGGTTATCCGCAAAAGGAAGAAGAAAAACTGATCATCCGGCAGAATGTATCAGGTAAATTTCCTCAAACTACCCCTGTGTTGGATCCTCAGGATATAATCAAAGCACGTGAGGTAGTCAGAGAAGTTTACCTGGATGAAAAGATCGAAAATTATATAACCGATATCGTTTTCTCAACCCGTTTTCCTGCCGATCATAAGCTTGCCAAACTGGAACCTTTGATCAGCTATGGGGCATCTCCCCGGGCCAGTATTAACCTTGCCCTGGCAGCAAAAGCTTTTGCCTTTCTCAAGCGCCGCGGATACGTGATCCCTGAAGATGTAAGGGCAATTTGCCCCGATGTTATGAGGCATCGTATCGGCTTAACCTATGAAGCTGAAGCTGAGAACATTACCACCGAAGATATCATTACCGATATTCTGAATACTGTTGAAGTACCCTGATTTATTCTATTAGTAACATTCCATGGAAGCAAAAGAGCTGATCAAAAAAGTCAGGAAGATCGAGATCAAAACCAAAGGTATCTCCAACCAGGTTTTTGCCGGAAGCTACCAGAGTGCTTTCAAGGGTAAGGGTATGGCATTTACAGAGGTTAGGGAATATCAGTTTGGCGATGATATCCGCTCCATCGACTGGAATGTAACAGCCAGGTTTAACCATCCCTATGTGAAGATCTTTGAGGAAGAGCGGGAACTTACGGTTATGCTGCTGATTGATGTTAGCGGTTCCAATGAATTTGGGTCACGCTCGCAACTGAAAGAAGAAATGATCACCGAAATTGCCGCCGTGCTTGCATTTTCAGCCATTAACAACAATGACAAGGTGGGAGTGATCTTCTTCAGCAGTACCATAGAAAAGTTCATCCCCCCTAAAAAAGGAACCACCCATATTCTTCGTATCATCAGGGAATTGATTGATTTTAAACCCAGTGAGCAGGGAACTGATATTGCTATGGCGCTCAAATACATGCGAAACGTGATCAAGAAAAAATCCATCGCGTTCCTTATCTCTGATTTTCATGATAAAGGATTTGAAGATGCACTGACCATTGTATCAAAAAAGCATGACCTGGTAGGCATTAGGGTGTACGATGAGCTGGAGAGGAACCTCCCTCCTGCCGGTTTGATGCGTTTGTGTGATGCTGAAACAGGAAAAATGATCTGGGCAGATACCTCCAGCAAAAGTTTCAGGCAACAGCTGAACGCTTATGAGCAGCAACATAACCAATACCTGGATACGGTTTTTAAGAAAGCATCTGTGGATATAGCAACCATCGCTACTCACCAGGATTATGTTCCTCCGCTTATGGGCATGTTCAAAAGAAGAATATAACCAATATTTAAAAGGAAACTTATCTGAAATCAGACTGAAAGAAAATACTGAAGGAAATATGCAGAAAAATAGATTTATAGCGGGATTTGTGTTGCCTTTGCTGGTTTTTTCATCCATGATGATAAAGGCACAGGAGGTTTCTGTTTCCCTTGAACCTTCTCAAATATTTATTGGTGAGCAAGCAACACTAACCTTCACTGTAAATGCCGACAGAGATGCAACAATCGTTTTTCCTGTATTTCAGGATGAAATGCATGATAAGATTGAGGTCCTTCACTTCGGGACCCAGGATACGCTCGCATCAGGACACGAAAATATAATTACCATAACCAACCGTTTGCGTATTACTTCCTGGGAAGAAGGGTTTCATGCTATTGCCCCTTTTACCTTTACCATCATCAGTCAAAGTGATACCCTGCTCGTTGAATCCGACCCTGTTTTGCTTGAAGTAGCAGAATTCTCCATTGATGAGCATACCAACCTGAAGGATATTAAATCCATTTTGTCTGCTCCTATAACCCTTGCTGAATTGAAGTGGTATATTATAGGTATAATCCTGCTTGCCCTTCTTGTTTTTCTTTTGATTAAATATCTGCGGAAGAGAAAACCAAAACCACAGCCCCAGACCATTTGGCAAAAGCCAGAAGTTCCGGCACATATTGCTGCTATCGGGAGCCTTGAAAACCTGAAGGCAAAAAAACTCTGGCAGCAAGGCAAAGTAAAGGAATATCATATTGAGCTTACAGATATTTTAAGGCACTACATTGAGAAGCGGTTCACCGTGGGTGCCATGGAAATGACCACTTCCGAAATAATGACAGCTCTGCAAAACAAAAAAGACCTTGAAGAGAGCAGGGAAGATCTTCAGATGATGCTGCAACTTGCTGATCTTGTTAAGTTTGCAAAATATGCCCCTTCTCCCATTGAAAATGAGAATTCAATGGATAAGGCTTTTGAGTTTGTGAGAAAGACCAAAACAGAGGTGCAGGAACCCAAAAAACCTGTGCCCATTAAAGAAAGTGAGGATAGTAACCCTGTCAATGCGCAGCATTCTGAAGACAACGAAGATGAACAGCCACCAAAATCAAAAGAATAACCTATGTTTCCGGAAATAACATTTGCCTATCAACCTTTTTTATTTTTTCTGCTGGTAATACCGGTGCTGATCGGCTTTTACATCTGGCAACACCGGTTTATGCATGCAGATATGCAGTATTCTCACAGTGGCTTTCTGGGAAAGGTGCGTAAGAGTTTAAGGCTGCGCATGCTCCACCTTCCATTTGCATTGCGCATGATCGTGCTGTCGCTTTTGATTGTTGCCCTTGCAAGACCGCAATCCACCTCACGGATGCAGGACGTAACCGTGGAGGGAATTGATATTGTAATAGCCCTTGATATATCCGGATCCATGCTTGCCGAAGACTTTAAGCCCAACCGTATGGAAGCTGCAAAAAATACCGCTCTTGAGTTTATTGAAATGCGACCGGGAGACCGTATTGGTGTTACCGTATTCAGTGGGGAGAGCTTTACCCTGGTTCCCCTTACCACAGATCATTTGCTGCTTAAAGACCAGTTGAGGGCTGTGCATACGGGCATGGTACAGGATGGCACGGCCATTGGCGACGGGTTGGCAACTGCCATCAACAGGCTAAGGGAAAGCGATGCCATAAGTAAAGTCATTATCCTGCTTACCGACGGGATCAACAATACAGGGGTGATTGACCCCCTCACAGCTGCAGAAATAGCAGAGATCAAAAACATTCGCGTATACACAGTTGGGGTCGGCCGGCACGGGCCTGTGCCCTACCCTTTTCAAACACCCTTTGGTGTGCAATACCGCGATGTGGAAATACCCGTGGATGAAGCATTGCTGGAGGAAATTGCACAAATGACCGGTGGAAGGTATTTCTGGGCAGATAACCAGCAAGCACTTGAGGAGATTTATCGTGAGATTGATCAATTGGAGCGTTCTCAGATTGATGTGCTTGAATTTGCCAGAAGAAGGGACGAGTATTTGCCCCTGGTTCTGCTGGCAATATTCATTGCAGGCATTGAGTTCTTGTTAAGAAAAACATGGTTGAAAGTAACCGCATAAAAGAGTTTAAGTAATTATTCAGGTATGGATTTTTTAAGGTTTGAAAATCAGGAGTTTTTTTATCTCTTTCTGTTGGTGCCTCTTTTTTTGGTGGTATTCCTGCTTGCGCGCTACAGCAGGAAGAAAAACCTGAAAAAGCTTGGACAATGGGAACTGATTGAACGAATGATCCCCATGCGTTCGGGGAAAAGACCGTGGTTAAAGTTTTTCCTTTTTCTGCTTGCCTTTTCATCACTGACCATGGCAGCCGTAAATCCGCAACTGGGTTACCAAACCGAAGATGTTACCCGCACAGGAGTAGATGTAATCGTAGCATTGGATGTGAGCCGAAGTATGCTGGCTGAAGACATCAGGCCCAACCGTATGGACCGTGCCAGGCTTGCCGTATCCAGGTTGATCGACCAACTTGAAAACGACCGCGTGGGGGTCGTAATCTTTGCAGGAAGTGCCGTTACCCAGGTGCCACTCACCTCTGACAAGGAGGCCGCCAAAATGATTTTAAGAACGGTGAATACCAACAGTGTTCAGGTGCAGGGCACCGCCATTGGTGCTGCCCTGGAACGGAGTATAGCCGGCTTTACCAATAGCAATGGTGCCAGCAGGACCATCATCCTGGTTTCTGACGGAGAGAACCACATGGATGACCCGCTGCCGTTAGCTGCAAGGGCAAGGGAAGCTGGAATTACTATCCATACCGTAGGCGTTGGGACCTCTCAAGGTGCACCCATTCCTGTATATCAAAACAACAGGCTCACCGGTTTTTTGCAGGACAACCAGGGCAATACGGTGATCAGCCGCTTTGATGAACCCATGTTGCGCGAAATTGCCCGTGTTGGTGGTGGAGTTTTTCAAACCGGCTCAGGGCCCGACCTGGGGCTGAACCAGATTTTGCAACATATCAGGGATATGGAGCAGCAGGAATACGAAACAACACAGTTCTCTGAATATGAAAGCAGGTTCCACTATTTCATTGCCCTTGCTTTGTTGTTTCTGGTGCTTGAGTTTCTGATCTTCGAAAGAAAGAGCAAATGGCTCAGCAGAATTCGTTTATTTGATGTATCATAAGCTAAATTTTCAGCATCATGATAAGATTTTTTGTTTTTATTTTGTTGGTACTAATGATCATGCCCCAGACGCTGGCACAATCAGAGAATGCTCGTATCAGGCAGGGTAACCGTGATTACAACCAGGAAAATTTTCAGGATGCCGAACGAAGCTTCCGTGAAGCACTGGAGGCCAATCCTCAAAACAGGAAAGCTCTTTACAACCTGGCCAATGCACTTTACAGGCAGGGTCGCTATGAGGAAGCATCCAATATTCTTGACGGTCTATCCCAGATGGACATACCTGATAACAAAAGAGCTGATGTGTATCATAACCTGGGCAATGCCAATATGGGGTTGCAAAATATCCAGGAAGGGATTGAGGCCTATAAAAACTCATTAAGGATCAGGCCTGATGATAATGACACCCGGCATAATCTGGCCTATGCCCTCAGGCAATTGCAGGAACAGGAACAACAACAGCAAGACCAGCAGGATCAGGATGATCAGGAGGGTGATGATGAACAGGACCAGCAGCAGGATCAGCAACCGGGTGATGATGACCAGCAGGACCAGGAACAGCAACAACAGCCACGGCCCGACCAGATCTCACCCCAGGATGCAGAAAGGATCCTGGATGCCTTAAATCAGCGTGAGCAAGAGGTTCAGGAGAGAATTGACCGTGAAGAAAGACAGGCCCGGCCAGTGGTTCCGGAAAGACAATGGTAAAGAAAAAACAGATTTTATGCGAAAAATAATAAACCTTTTAGCCCTTATAGCTTTGCTACCGTTACTGGCATTCACCAGTAATGTGGAGTTTACGGCATCGGCACCGCAGGAAGTAGCAGTGGGCGAAAGATTCAGGGTTACGTTTCAGGTAAATGCAAGGCCCTCTTCATTTAATGGTCCTGCTTTCCAGGGATTTCGTGCATTGTCTGGCCCCAACCAATCCAGCAGCACTTCCATGCAGATCATCAATAACCAGACAACAGTTACCGAAACTTTTACCTATACCTATCTACTGGAAGCCAGCCAGGAAGGCAGCTTTACCATACCTGCAGCAAGCGTGGTGATTGATGGCACTACTCACCAGTCTAATCAGGTTACTGTAAGGGTACGGGCAGGTGCTCCAGGCGCTCAGCCCTCCCCTGCTCCACGGACTCAGCCGTCGCCTGACCAGCCTGCCCGGGCAACAGACGAAGAATTGTTTGTCAGGGCTACCGCAAGCACCACCAACCCTTTTCAGGGTCAGCAGGTTATTGTAACATATAATCTTTATACGCGCATAACAGTGCACCAGTACTCCATCGACGGATTGCCATCCTACCGGGGATTCTGGTCAGAAAACCTTACCCAGCAGGGACAACCCCAGGCACGTACCCAGATCATTGACGGACACACCTACAGGGTAGCGGAAATATACCGGGTAGCTGTATTTCCGCAAAGGAGTGGAGAGCTTACCATCGATCCGCTGGAAGCAGAGCTTGTGATAAGTCTGCCAGGACAGCGAAGACAAAGCCTGTTTGATGAGTTTTTCGGAGGATCGCCTTTTGACCAGCGCAGAAACATCAGGCAAAAGGTACAGTCAAACTCCCTTCGCTTCAATGTAAAACCCCTTCCGACACAAAACAGGCCTGCAGCATTTACAGGAATGGTAGGCACCGAATTTGACGTGAATGCTACCCTGAACATGGAAGAAATGGGCATAAATGATGCTGCCAACCTTCGGATAGCGATTTCGGGCAAAGGAAACATGAGGATGCTTGAACAGCCCTCCATCAATTTCCCGGCCAACCTGGAAGTGTTTGACCCCAACATTTCTGATAACATCCGTAACACCACTTCAGGGGTAAGCGGATCACGCACTTTTGATTATGTGATGATCCCCCGTACCGGAGGCGAGTTTATAATTCCTGCCTGGGACTTCGTGTATTTCGATCCTGTGGCCGAACGATATGTTACCCGTCAAACCCCCGAATTTACTATCCAGGTATCAGGGGATCCGGGCATAGCCGGGACAGCAGCAGGGGTATCGGCACAGGAGGCCATAAGGCTGCTGGGAACCGACATCCGGTTTATACGCACAGGAGCGGTAACCTTTGTACCCAGAGGTGAAGTATTTTTTGGTAGCTCACTCTTCTGGCTTCTGCTGATCATACCCTTTGTATTATTTGCCTTTTTTGTCATTTACTGGAGAAACCAGATCAGGTTGCACAGCAATCAGGACCTTTTGCGCAACAAAAAAGCGCAAAAGCTTGCCCGCAAACGGCTTAAAGTTGCCAAAGCATTCATGGACAAGAAAAGTGAAAATGAATTTTATGATGAAATATTCAGGGCCCTATGGGGATACCTTTCTGATAAACTGAGTATCCCGGTATCTATCCTGAACAAGGAAAATGTGGAAGGGGCCTTCAGGGCACAAAAAGTACCTGAGGAGCTTTCGGAGAACTTCCTTTCCACCCTTAACGATACCGAATTTGCCCGCTTTGCCCCGGGAGAAAAAGAGGACCGCATGGCAGAGATCTATGACAAAGCGCTCAGAACCATCGTAAAACTGGAAAAAGAATTGCGCAATAAAAAAAGCTAAAAGGATGAAGAGGCTTATTATCATACTGTTTGCATTGGCTGCAAAGGCTGTTTTTGCAACTACTCCACACGAACTATTCGAGGAGGCTAACAACGCTTACCAGCGAAGCGAATATGCCTATTCCATTGAGCTGTATGAGCAAATCCTTGATAAAGGATTGGTTTCAGCAGAATTATTCTACAACCTGGGGAATGCCTATTTTAAGAATAACAACCTGGGCCCTGCCATTCTCAATTATGAAAGGGCGTTGCGTTTGCGCCCCATGGATGAAGACATCATCCATAACCTGGAAATTGCCCGCAGCAGAATTGTTGATCGCATTGAACAACGTCCCCTGCTGTTTTACGAGCGCTGGTGGAAAGCGACCTACAACCTTCAGGGTGTTGACGGATGGGCCGTTACGACCATCGTCCTGGTCATTTTACTACTTGTTTCCATAGTTTCCTATCTTTTCAGCCGCACCATGGCCCTTAAAAAGACTGCCTTCTTCAGTATGCTGTTTCTGCTTATTCTTGCTATCCATAGTGTTATTTTCACCATCAAACAACACAACCGGTTATTTTCTCAAAGAGAGGCCATCATTATGCAATCGCGCGTAACGGCCAAAAGCTCACCTGCCACACAAAGTCCTGACCTTTTTCTGCTGCACGAAGGGGCAAAAATAGCTGTGAGAAGCTCACTGGGCCAATGGTACGAGATAGCCCTGCCCAACGGGACCGTTGGCTGGATCAAAGCAGAAGCCATGGAGATCATTTGATTTGAGGTAAAAAAAATTATGCTTACATTAGCCTGTTTTTATAAAACCAAACCATCATAAAAACAGCAACTATGGAAGAACCCCAGGCGCTGGTAGTACATGTGGGCGAACAGGCCCTGATGGCTTTTATCGGATACCTCATACTGATTGTTATCGTTGGTATCCTGGCAGCCCGTTTTTCTTCAAAAGGGATCAGCAACTTTTTTATTGGTGGCCGGCAAATGAACCTGTTTGTGGTAGCATTGTCTGCCGTGGTAAGTGGCAGGAGTGCGTGGCTTCTGTTAGGGTTTACGGGAATGGCCTACACCATGGGATTTTCGGCTCTCTGGGCAGCTGCCGGATATATTATCGCAGAGTTTTTTCTGTTTCTTTATTTTGCTCCCCGCATCAGGCGTTTCAGCGAAAAGACCGATTGTATTACCATTCCGGATTTTTTTGAGGAACGATTCAATGACAAGAGCGGCCTTTTGCGAGCAATTGTGGCATTTATCATCATTATTTTCATGCTCGCATACGTGTCAGCCCAGTTTGTTGCAGGCGGTAAAACGTTCAGTGCAGGATTTGAAATGAGCCCCCAGCAAGGCATCCTGCTTACCGCACTGATCATTTTGTTTTATACCATCATTGGTGGGTTCCTTGCTGTAAGCATTACCGATACCATCCAGGGAGTTATTATGATCATTGCCCTTCTGGTTCTACCTATTATTGTGATCATTCACCTGGGAGGGTTCGGTGCATTTTACGCTCATGCATCGGCAATAGAAACTGCTGGTGGTAGTTTTACCAATGCCTTTGCCCTGGGTGCAGGTGCCCTGATCGGGTTCCTGGGCATTGGGCTGGGATCAGTGGGCAATCCCCACATCATTGCCCGCTACATGTCCATCAAGGACCCTTCAAAACTGAAGATGACCGCCATGGTGGGCACCCTGTCAAACATTCTTATGGCAACCGGGGCTTTGTTTACCGGTATGGCCGGCCGTATCTATTTTCCCGACCTTGGTATGCTGCCTCTTGCCGATCCGGAGAACCTCTACCCTACCCTTGCCGGAGAACATTTGCACCCGGTTATGTTCGGGGTGATCATTGCTTCTATTTTTGCTGCCATCATGTCAACCGCCGATTCACAGCTATTAGTAGCCGCCTCAGCTCTGGTAAGAGATATTTACGAAAAGATGTGGCACAAAAATAAAACCATCAGTCAGAAAAAACTGGTACTCATAAGCCGGTGGTTTGTATTGTTGCTGGTATTGCTGTCTCTGGGCCTGGCATTCCTGGCCGAAGACCTGGTGTTCTGGCTTGTGCTGTTTGCCTGGGCAGGGCTCGGGGCTGCCTTTGGCCCCACCTCCATTCTGGCACTGTACTGGAAAAATGTAACCCGGAATGGGATCATTGCAGGCATACTGTCGGGTGCCATCACAGTCATTGTATGGAGCAGGGTCAGTTTCCTGAAAGACTTTCTCTATGAGCTGGTGCCGGCATTTATCATTGCATTTGCAGTTACCGTTCTGGTAAGCCGGTTCACCAAAAAAGCCCCTGACAATGAACGAATTTTCAATCAAATCATTCATAAATCTTAATCTAACCTTTATTGTACTATGAAAAGAATAGTGTTTATCCTGGCAGCAGCAATACTGTTTGCCTGCCAGACCCGAAAAGAAGAAGGGTTTACCCTTGAAATATCGCTTGATCCTTCCATTTCCGGTGAAGCCTATCTGCAGGACCGTGTTGCCGGTCTTATGATCGATCTTGACACAGCCTCAATTGATCATGGTATGATCCGTTTTTCGGGAGAAGTTGAATATCCACAGATGTATTATCTGAGAATTGACGGAGTGGCAGGCCGCCTGGCAGTGTTCGTGGAAAACTCATCCATAAAAGTGGACATCACCAGTATCGAGCCGGTTGAATATAAGGTAACCGGATCTGCTTCCCATGATGTTTATGACAAATTATCTGTACTGGTTGAGCCTTATGATGAAAGACTTCGCTTTTTGCAGGGAGAGATCAGAAAAGCCGATGAAGATGAAGATGAGGCCTTACTGGAGCGACTAAGGAAACAGGAGGCTGAAGTTACTGCCCTGAAAAGAGAAAGTATAAAGGAGCTTGTTAAGGAATTTCCAGGCAAAACCGTATCGGTATTCATTGCGCAGCGTCAGCTTACCCACGGCACCGGACCTGAAGAACTTCGTGAGATCTTCAATATGTTTGATCCCTCGCTTCGTGGAACATCTTATTATGATGCTTTTGAAACAAGCCTGCTGGCACTGGAGAAAGTGGCTATAGGTAACCCTGCCGTTGATTTTACCCTTGAAGATACCGAAGGAGAAGAAATTTCATTGTCTGATTTCAGAGGACAGGTAGTACTGATCAGCTTCTGGGCATCCTGGTGTCCCTATTGCAGGGTTGAAAACCCCAACCTGGTAAGAGTATATGAAAAATTTGGTAATGATAACTTTGAGGTGCTTGGCGTATCTCTGGATCGCACAAAAGATGCATGGCTGCAAGGCATTGAAGAAGACGGGCTTGAGTGGGTGCATGTGAGCGACCTTCAGGGCTGGAGAAGCGGCCCGGCAGCCGAGTATGCCGTGCGAAGCATCCCACAGAATGTACTCATCGACCAGAATGGTACTATCATAGCCCGCAACCTGAAATATTTTGAACTTGAAGAAAAGCTTCCGGTGTTGCTGGGTGGTGTATAAAGGAACAGACCTTAAAATAATCCGAAAGGGAAAAGGCCTGAATGCTTTTTCCCTTTTGTTTTATGATGATTTCCTGAACCCTATTAATTCTACTTTGCCACATTATGATTTTAAGTGTAACCGCTACGCGGTATGGCATAGAGTTAACGACTTTTTGCCTGATTAATTATTGTAGCATTTGAAGTTCAATTTATTCTCCTGATACCCTATAGGGGTTAGACTATTAAAAGAATAGCTTAATCTGTCAAAGTATATTTAATCAAAACGTATATTTTGCAAACAGGATGATGTGGTTGTTAATGGCTGCATCCATGGAAGAAAGAGGTTTTCTGTACATGTCAAACTCTTCGGCGTAAACCGCACTGTAGTAAGAAAATTCTGCCCCAAAGCTGAAATTGTTTGAGAACCAGGTGATCCTTGGCGATATCCTGAAAAGGTAATGGAGATCGGTAAAGCGCTGCAATCCTGCACCTGGCACAGTGAGAAACGGATCATCGGAGCCGAGGTTTTCGGTGTATCCGGCAAAAATACCCCATTGCACCACCTGATGATTGGAGTGGATGTCAGCCCAGAGAGATAAGGTTTTCAGGTTGGCATACTCATAATCGCTGTTCCAGTCGAATGGATTTTCGGGAGTATCAACGCCCCTGGCACCATACCCCCCGATCATGATGAAATTACTGAGGTTTTCGCCGTATATGGCCTCGAACTTAAACGTAACAGGACGGGTATCTATCCTTGAAAATGCCTGTAAATTGTACGACCCCACAGTTTTTGTGGTTGCTTCTCCCCCACCGGTTACATCCCGGGGTGAAAGGAATTTGTATCCTGCCGTAGCACCCAGTAACAAACCATTTGCCGAATACTTTAGCTGTAATTGTGAATCGGGAAGCCCTGAGTTTCTTTGCTGGTGGCGGGGGCCGGCACTCAAATGGTAGCCATGTATAAGGAAAGAAAGTGATCCTGTGAAATTTTCATTCAGCTTATGGGTCAACCTGATTTGGGGAGAACGGTTAAGAGGATGAAACGGAACGGCGGCAGCAAAGGAAACGGTGGCGGGAAAACACTCCAGCACAAACATGGGGTGAAAAGTATTCCCCATAAGCAACTGTGTTTGCTCCCATTGCAGGGTTATAAAAGCAAGTCTGAGGCGCAGCATCCGAACATAGTCCTGATGGGTTCCAAAAAAATCCGCTTCAATCCTTCCTGAAGCCCGGGCACCAAAAACATCGGGCCCTGTAATATTTGCCCCAAAACGGGATTGCACGCTAAGCATATTCAGTTTGTTTCTTTTGTTGATGTCGTTGCCGTGAATATCAAAATTGGGTTTTAACGGGAAAAAGTATAATTCTCCATCACGGCTATCCAGAGAGCGGTAGGTATCATAAATTATTTCATAACTTATGTATCCATAGGGTTTTAGTTTAATTGGTGGCTCTTCAGCCTTTATAAAAGAAGATAAAAACAGCAACGCAATAATGGGGAGGGAAACAAATACCTTCATGATTTAAGAATATACTTTGGGTTATTTTTTGAGTGGCAAAGGTAAATTTTATTTGTCAGGTAAAAAACAGGGAAATTATGGAAAGTATCCATGTAAAAGCCGCAACATCACGAGGATATTGCGGCTTTATAAGTTTATTGATCTTTATTGAAGGTTAATGGGTGTTCTTTGAATGACATTTTACGATTTTTTTTACCATCTGCGCCCCTGGCCGCGTTGTCCCTGGGCGGGCCTAGCATCACCTCTTCTTCCATCGCCTCTGCCAATGTTTCCCTGGCCTCTTCCCTGCCCCTGATTGCGGTGTCTGCTGTCAAAATAAACCCTTTGCTCAGGAGTAAGAATTTCTCTTACAGACTGCCTGTGTGCAGCATTGGATTTCAGATGTGCCGATCTGAGGGATTCCATCTGGTCAATAACGCTGTTGATCTCATTCATGTTGGGATTTTCTGCGATGCTAAGTGAGCGTTTTTTCGCCCTCAGCTCATTCATGGCAGCACGATGCTGTGTGGCAGCAGATACCTGTGCTGTGCGCAATTCATTGATTTGGGTTTGCTGCTCTTCTGTAAGGTCAGGAATGTTGCAGGCACCCTGTCCGGCATTTCCCCTCATGCCCCTTTGGGCCTGGGCATTAAAGCTGATGGCAAAGAATACAATGGATACTACAATTAAAAGCTTTTTTGTTTTCATGATTCTGTCAATTTTAAGGTTCAAAATATTGTTGATTTGTTCCTTTGACAGAATCAATTATCAAAGGTTTAAAATAATACCAGAAAATCTTAAAAAACGTTTACCCCTTTTGTTAATTCTACTTTTATGCATTATGATTTAAAGTGTAACCGCTATGCGGTAAAAGGACGAGGGTGCAGTATTTACTGCTACAATAATTAAACCGCTACGCAGTAAATTACGGAATAACGACTTTTTGCCTGATTAATTATTGTAGCATTTGATGTTCAATGCTAAGCACTCAGGGTTCTTTAATGAACTTTTCCAGGGTTTGATCTTTAAAATAGTCTTTAAACTGGTTGGTAACGGACTTCACCATTCCACCCATAAGGCATTTGTCGAAGGGGCAGATCTGCCGGTCGAGGGGGCAATCGGGGGTTTCAATCCTTCCTTCAATGGCTTCATATACATCCAGGATGGTTATTTCAGAGGGTTTTACATTAAGGACAAACCCACCGCTGGGCCCTCTTACAGACCTCAAATAATTGAATTTTACCAGTTGCTGCAAG
>SLIL01000372.1 GCA_007135645.1 Bacteroidales bacterium | reverse complement strand
GTAAAAGTATCCAACGGACCTGAAGGATTGATCCTAAGCATGGGTAGCGACCAGGAATTATACCATCCCCAGGGAAATGACATTTTTGTTTCAGATTACAAAAAAATCATTTTCACACGCGATGAAAGAGGCAAAATTGATCGCCTGATTCTTTCACATATCCCCATCATGGTGTTTGAAAAAGTATCGTTCAGGGAGCATGCTACTTTTAATCTTTTATTGCTTATAACCGTGATCCTGATCATTCTCAAAAATTTTCTTACTCCCATTGTACGGCTTTTCAAAGGCGATAACCGCAGCCGGGAGGCATACCGATGGTACCTTCTTTTATCAGGTGTCTTTATCGTGATCTTTCTCATTGCTTTTATGTCTGTATTTGCCGACATTGAGAATGTTGTGTTTGAAAGGCCACAAGGGTTGCGACTGATCCTGATCCTCCCGTGGATATCCCTGCTGTTTTTTATCAGCGCCGTGTTCTTCTGGATCAGAAGATCCAACTGGAGCAGGCAGCCACTGCCCACCACATTCTGGCAATTTATTGGATTTCTGATCATGCTTTTGTTTTACTCCCAAATGTATTTCTGGAACTTTTTTAAGTTCTGGGTTTAGTTTGCAGAGGGACTGATAAGAGCCACGGAATTACTTCTTCTTAGTGGGGTGACAGCCCGGCTGAAAGCAATGATAGTCAAGGCCTAACAATGTACATTTGCGGACATAATGTGTACTGATGTGATACAATACCCCATTAGTGTTTCATCCTAATTTTCAGGTTAAATGACTGATTTAAGATACCTTACATTGAAAGGTATAAAAATTGTAAAAATCTGATAAAAAATCAGTAACTGAAACACCAGGGTATGTTTTCACATTTTCTCAAACACACATTCACGTTGTTTTTGCGCAATGGGATGTATTCATTGATCAACCTTCTGGGATTGTCAACAGGGCTTGCTGCAGGAATTATTATACTACTGATCATTGGCAACAAGCTGAGTTATGACAAATTTCACACCAACGGCAAAAATATTTACCAGGTTACCCTGATCGGACATTCCGGGGACCAAAGCAACGCTTCCAACACCATTCCGGCAGCCGTAGGCCCATCTCTTTGGGAAGAATTTCCGGAGATAAGCTCGGTAACACGCATCTCGGCTCCAACACCCGGCTACCTCAGTTTTGGAGAGCAGGCCATCACTCTCGAACGTATCTCCTGGGCCGACTCCACCTTTTTCGAGACATTCTCATTTGAAATACTGCAGGGCAATCCCTTCAAAGCGCTTACTCCACTGTATAGTGCTGTGTTGACAGAAAATACAGCAGCATCTCTGTTTGGCGACATCGATCCATTAGGGCAAACCATAAGGCTTAACAATGAAGAACAGTATATTGTGACCGGAATTGTAAAAAATCCCCCGAAGAATTCCCATATTCAGTTTGATGCACTGCTCTCCTTTTCAAGTCTCTATCACGATTCTAACCTTTTCCTGGATTGGGATGGCGGAAACCGTTACAAAAATTACCTGGTAATGTCTCCTGAAACCGACTGGGATGCCTTTTATGCAAAAATCCCAGATTTTTTATATGAGAAAATCAATCAACAGATAGAGCCATATGGGTTTCGCTATGACCTTAAGCTTTATCCCCTTAACCAGGTTTATCTTAAATCCGGACACTATGGCAACCCCATGCTGTTTGTCTATATCTTTTCTGCCATTGCAGCGCTAATCCTGTTAATTGCCTGTATCAATTTCACCAACCTGAGCACTGCCCAGGCAATCAGGCGTGCCAGGGAAACCGGTGTAAGAAAAGTGGCCGGGGCCACACGGTTACAGCTAATGGCACAGTACACCGGAGAAGCGGTGTTGATTTCGCTGGGAGCATTCCTTATTGCCCTGCTGCTTGTTGAACTGGCTAACCCTTTCATCAATGCCCTTACCGGAATGGAACTGAAAACCTTTACCGTGGAATGGCCTGGCTTTATCCCGGTGCTTGTGGCAATGGTTCTGCTCACGGGTGTTATCGCAGGTGGTTACCCTGCATTTTACCTCTCTTCTTTCAAGCCGGCACAGGCGCTCAAGGGAGGCATGAAAACAGCAAAAGGAAAAGGTGTTTTCTCAAAGATCCTGCTGGTGCTGCAGTTTGTCATTTCCATGGTATTAATAAATACGTCCCTGGTTATTTACAAACAGTTGTCATACATGTACAGGTATGACACAGGAATGCAAACCGACCATGTAGTTTGGCTGAAACTGCCCAGCCAAAGGGCCATGGACAGCTACGAGACCCTTCGCGGTGAAATACTCGCCATTGCCGGAACAGAAGCCGTGGGTGCAACTTCTGAGATCCCCGGCAGGTGGGTCACAAGCAATGGATACAGGGTGAATGGCTCTGAACAGGTGTCGATGATCCATGTCATAGATATAGATGCCAGCCTGCCGGAGGTTCTGGGTTTAAAGCTGGCAGATGGCCGGACTTTCACGCGTGGCTCCGAACAGGACAGAACCACATACCTCGTTAATGAAACATTCATCAGGCAATTTGGAATTGATGACCTGCAATCGCTGAGAATACAACGCGACGGAAACAGGCCCGTAATAGGTGTGGTAAAAGATTTTCATTTCACCTCCCTGAGAAACCCCATTAAACCCCTGATCCTTACCAATGATCCCTGGGATGGTTTTTCCTATCTGCTCATGCGCATAAATCCGGCCAGCATACAAAATGTCCTCCCGCAGGTTGAATCCATATGGAGAAACCTGTTGCCCGGAGACCCGTTTATTCATGGCAGTATGAATGATTATATCGGTCAATCCTACGAGCTTGAGAAACGGGTTGGGCTGGTATTTTCCTCCTTTACTGTTCTGCTGCTTCTGATCGCCTGCATTGGCTTGTTTGGCCTGTCATCGCTTATGATCAAACAAAGGCAAAAAGAAATCGGGATGAGAAAGCTGCTGGGTGCCCCTACCCTTTCCATTCTTAAAATGGTTACCAGCACTTATACCTGGCTGGTTATCCTGGCCAATATTATCGCCATTATCCCGGTGTATTATATCGTAAGAACCCTGCTGGGATTTTACAGCTACCCCATCAGTATCAACATTGGATGGTTTATACTCACCGGTGCAGGCTCGCTGCTGCTGGCCTGGATTACCGTAGGATGGCAGTCATACAAAATCAGCCAGACCAACCCGGCCGATGTGATCCGGTATGAGTGATGGGGGGGGGGGGAGGCAGTATCACCGGAATATCCATATATTTTTATTGCACTCTGCCAAAGAATTTGAGAGATCCAGTGTTTAATCAAATTGATCTCCTCCTCTGTCAACTCATAAACAATAGGTCAGCTTGTATTGAGTAAAATTAGCGTATTTGGTCAGAATCCCGAAGGGATTCAATATGAATAGCCCCGTATCGCATGCGGGGCAGGATGATCATGCCGGGAAAGGGCAACCTCGGAGTGGTTGAATGGCGTGGGATGATTTCGCGGAATTTTGTAGTGGTGGTTCAATGCACGGTAACCTGAATGCTATTAATTAATAAACC
>SLIL01000252.1 GCA_007135645.1 Bacteroidales bacterium | reverse complement strand
ATGTTGAGGTCATTGACCCACTTACCGGAATGAATGAGACCATCGCCGTGCTTGAGCCGGGCGACTGTCAATCCTATACAACTACCTACACCGTGACCCAGGAAGATCTGGATGTAGGATTTGTAAGAAATGAGGTGTTTGTTGAAGCAGATAACGGGATTAGTGCAAATGATGGTGTGCAAGTTAATGCTCATTCCGATGAAATTGAACCGGGCCTTCTGGTTGAGAAAAATCTTATTAGTATAAATGATGATCCAAACCTTGGCAATTATAACCAGGTAGGAGATATATTAACCTATGAGATAATCGTTACCAATTCGGGTAATGTTACCCTGAATAATATTCTGGTAACAGATCCCCTTACCGGATTCAGCCAAACCATTGTCAGCTTAGCGCCAGGTAATTCTCAATCGTATATTACTACCTATGTGGTTCAACCAGGCGATCTAACAGCAGATAACTGCTATGTGATAAACACTGCTTCTGCAGAAGCTTCATTCGGTCAGGGTGGAACCATAGTAAACAGCGATGTGGTAACGGTAGATTGTGAGGACGGAGCTGTTACAACCAGAGATCCTTTCAATAATCAGGATACTGGTTTTATGGTTTACCCCAACCCAACAGAAGGCACCATTTACATAGAATCAAAACGTATGCTTGAATCTTCAGCTTTACGTTTGGAAATAGTAAATATGCTGGGAGAAGTTGTTGTATCCAGGACGCTGCCTGACCAGGAAAGAGTTGAGATTGACCTGAAAGACGCTCCTTCTGGCATTTACCTCCTAAAGGTCTTTGATGGAGACCATGTAGAAATGCAGAAAATAATCAGACGCTAACTATTTTTATTATTACCTCTTAAGCAGGATGAAGAAAAAGCCTTCATCCTGCTTTTTTTTTGTTTTTGCACAAGTGTGGCTTAGATTTAAGCGTATTGCTTCATGCTTCATGCCGGGGTGTGGCATTCTTTCCTGGCCACATCGCCATTTTTTATCGTTTTTGAAAACAAAACCGGCCCCTGGAAAGAGGGGAAAGACAAGTTGTTCCATCCGTGTTTTCCACAAGAAAATGATCCTGAAGGGGATGAATGGGTGAAAAAGTGGGAAGCCCTTTAAAAATGAGGTTTTTTAACGGAAAAATCTTTGTCATGCCTGAAATGCAATGACTTTTTTATAGTAAATTTACCCGTCAATCAGGAATACAAAACACATTTATGTCACCATTAAAATTCATAAGGCTTAAACTAAAAGCCACAAAAAAAGCCACAACAGTTTATTTTGTTTTTTTATCACTCCTATTGTTTCAACAGGGCTACACCCAAACATCTCCTTCCATCGAAAAGCTCTATCAACGAGGCGTTATAATCATTGGAGATGATATCAACTACCCTCCTTATAGCTTTGTAGACAGCAATGGTGAGCCTGCCGGGTTCAATATTGAAATTGCCAGGGCCGTGGGAAAAGAAATGGGGCTGGAAGTGGTAATATGGCAAGACGACTGGGAGGTGGTGAGAAAAGCCCTGCGCGACGGGGAAATTGATGCAGTATCCGGTTTATTCTATTCGGAGGAAAGGGCACAGCGATATGGTTTTTCTTCAAGGCATAGCGTTAGCCATGGAGATGTTTTCACTTCAAAAAACATATCCATCAACAAGCTCAGCGACCTGAAAGGGAAAAAAGTGGTGGTACAGGCCGCCGATATTTATGCTGAATATCTTTTAAAACTCGGCCTCGACATCCAACTCATTCAGGTTTCCTCTGTAAACGAAGCCCTTACACTGGTAGAAAACGGCATGTACGATTATGCGGTTGTGCTTAAGTTGCCCGGCTTGTACAGCATCAACGAAAACAATTTCAGGAATGTAAAGCCTGCCGGGCTCACATTTCTTCCCAAAGACTACTGCATGGCGGTAAGAAAAGAAAACGAAGACCTGCTCTACATCCTTAACGCGGGATTGCACATCCTTAAGGCAAGCGATAAGTACGATCAGATACACAGCAAGTGGCTGGGCGTTTATGAGGAAAAGGATTTTTCTGATTTTATGGAGCAACATAGTTGGATCATCATCCTTATAGGCTCCATTATTCTCACGCTCATGGTGCTTTCAGTGGGCCTAAGGCACCTGGTAAGCAAGAAAACAAGAGAATTGCGATTAATTAATCAGGAGCTGGTCTCTTCCCAGGAAGAATTGCAGGCCCGGTTGGAAAAAATCAACCAACAGGGTGATATGATCCGCTTCAAACAAAATTTCCTTGCCAATATGAGCCATGAAATACGCACACCTCTCACCGGGGTAATGGGCATGATTGATATTATGGGACAAACTCCCCTCACCAAAGAGCAAACTGAATACATCAACATCCTAAGGCATTCGAGCGAGAACCTCAGGGAGATCATCAATCAGGTTTTGGATTACTCCAAGATTGAAGCGGGCAAGTTGCAGCTCAAAAAAACAGTTTTCCGTTTTGAAGACCTCAGGGATCAGGCCCAAAACCTGTTTCAAAGTATGGCAGGAAATCCACTCGTGTTTGAAAGTTACATCGACCCCAAAATACCCGAAAACATTTATGGTGACAAAAACCGCATTACACAGATCATTAACAACCTTATTTCCAATGGGGTAAAATTCACACCTGAAGGGATTGTAAAATTTGAGGCGGAAATGGTAGCTGACCAGAGTGATGATAATCAGTTGTGTATTAAGATATCAGTAACCGATACCGGTTTAGGGATCCCGGAAGAAAAGCAGAAAACACTTTTTGAACCCTTTGCCCAGATACATCAGAGTGATAATCGTGCTTACGAGGGCACCGGATTGGGCCTTTCCATTTGCAAGGAACTGGTGAAACTACATGGCGGGGAAATTGGACTGCAAAGCCAGTATGGAAAGGGAAGTACGTTCTGGTTTACCTTTAAGGCTGAATATGCAAAAAATAACGCCTCTGAAGCATTACCACCATTATCACCCAAACTGGGTAAACCCGAGAACCTGAGGATACTTCTGGTTGAAGATAAGATTGTCAATCAAAAGGTAATGAAGTTATTACTTACTTCATTTGGGCATACCACTGAAGTGGCAGAAAATGGAGCTGTTGCACTGGAGAAATACCTTCCTGGCAAGTTTGACCTGATCCTTATGGATATTCAGATGCCTGTTATGGATGGCATCAATGCAACCAGAAAACTAAGGGAAACCTATTCCGACTTACCCCCGATCATAGGACTCAGCGCCAATGCCTTTGAAGGGGACCGCGAAAAATACATGTCAATGGGACTGGATGAATACCTCACAAAACCCCTTAAAAAGGAAGACTTTTTTGAAGCATTGGAAAAGGTTTGGGAGAAAGGCAAACCGCAATTACTTCACGGGCAGTAAACGCAATCTTTCCTGGTCCCGGCAAAAAAGCAGGCTTCCTGAACTCCTGCTGAATAAACAACCCTGGCTTTTTTAACTTCCTGCCATTAATTGCCCTGCCAAAAATCCGACAAATCAAATCAGCTGCAGGGTACTGGCACGAAAAAGCTTTTTAAATTGCTGTTTTTTTTTTAGCTTCGCCCAGAAAGACAGATTCAATAATTCGTTTTACTTATTCTAAATTATTCACCTAACCTTAATCATTATGAAAATAAAAAGTAACATTCTTTTAACCCTTGTATTTATCCTGGCTTTTCAGGCTTCTGGCTTTGCCCAGTCGGGTGGTGATCGCATGGATATTATTGGCCGCTGGAATCTTACGGTAGTCATTGAAGACAGAGAACTGGAAGAGCTTGGGCTTTTCAGGCATGGACTGATGGATGCAGATGGATTTCCTGGCTGGCTGGAAGTGAGAAAATCGGGTTTCTCTACCCTGATCGGCCATTATGTGGGATATGAAGGTAGTGCACGCCCCATAGCTGAAGTAAAATACACTGATGAAGGTAAATACCACTTTACTATCCCACCGCAGTGGATGGATATTGACGATATTTATTTTGAATTTACCTTGCAGGACGATAAGCTGAGTGGTCACAAAGTCCTTGACGGCCACAAACTTTACTGGACAGGTGTTCGTGCCCCCAGTCTTACCCGTGAGAACCCACCGATCTGGGGCAATCCCAAAAACCTGCTGGACGACAACATGTCGCGCTGGATCATCCCCGAGAACAACAAGTTTCGCATGATCGACGGCATCCTTGTAAATGAGGAAGTTGGAGGTAACCTGGTGACCAAAGAAAAGTTTGACGACTTTAAACTCAGCGTTGAGTTCAGGTATCCTGAAGGGAGCAACAGTGGTATTTACCTGCGTGGCCGCTATGAAGTGCAAATAGAGGATAATTATGGCATGGAAACCGATGACCTGATGATCGGTGGAATTTATGGATTTATTGAACCTACAGTACTGGCCGCGAAAAAGGCCGGCGAATGGCAAACCTTCGAGATTACCCTCGTGGGCCGGCATGTAACGGTAGTGCACAATGGCATTGAAGTGATCTCCAACAGGCCTATCCCCGGAATTACCGGCGGTTCGCTGGACAGCCGTGAAGGTGAGCCCGGCCCCATCATGCTGCAGGGAGACCATGGCCCCGTTGATTTCCGTAAACTTGTGATTACACCGGCAATCAATAAGTAACAGGCTGATTAAAATGCTTTAATAAAGCTGTTGAGCATTTAATCTGCGATAAACGGCTCAGGCTGGAACATGAATAAGGGTGTCTCGAACTATTGAGACACCCTTGCTTTATTCTCCCTAAAAAGACATTTTAATCTTGGGACTTACCAGCCCATTGATTGCAGTGCAAATAATCAGAGATTTTTCCTATTACTCTATTCCTCAAAAGTGGTAAAACTGATCTGGTTGCTGTAATCCAGGCCATGGCCATTTTCAGCAAATGCCCTCACATAGTAAGTTTGGCCTGGGGTAAGGTTAAACAGATCAAAAAAGAATTCTTCAAACCAATCGTCTTCATAAACCTGCATTCCTTGATTGTTTTCCCGGGTTGGATTGGGAGTGGTACTCCATACTATACCTAATTGGGTTATGGGCGAAGCACCTTCATCAAGCACGTACCCCCAAACAAAAGCGGTTCTATCTGTAAGGTCCCAGACCTCTTCCTCCAGCCAGATGGTGGGTGTCATCTTTTCCACGGTCTTCACACATCTTACTGAGAAGCCATACTCATTGCCATAACTGAACCTGTTAACCGTACTTCCTGAACTGGTAATATTCCGCCCCCAGGCAGAGAATGCTGTGGCCGGGGTTGAGCTCCACCAGAAGCCATGCTGCTGCATTCCGCCAAACTCACCATTGTGATGTCTGTATCCTGAACCCATGGCTTTAAACCCGTAAATATCGCTACCGCCACCAGCACCCCATCCGGTTTCGGCTTTCAATTGCCGGCCTGCAACACTGCCCAGGTTATCGGTCAACTCAAACCAGTCATCATCGGTAGGAACTCTCCAACCATCAGGGCAAAGCAAACCGGTTTCCACGCTATACCAGTTGTAAAGAGCTCCGTGATCTTCAGCATTCGTTTCATTATTGTTATACCAGCTATATGCAGGCGCGCGGCTATTCGCGGCGTTTTGCCAGAACTGATTCTGCTCTGCCAAGGTTATAGGTTCTCCGTTGCTAAATTGTGTAACCTGAAGATTCGAAGCCATCCACTCTTGCAGCCCAATGATAACCGTTTCGTAATCATTTCCATCAATGTCTGTAACACCTTCCCCTTCAATAATCTGGACTCCCTGCCTTAGATCAATAACAATAAGAAAAGGAGCGTTGGCCGGACTCAGGATCACCTGATCACTTTCACCACGCCACTCAATACCATTGATATCGGCCTCCACAAAAATTACCACAGGGGTATTTATGGGAACCTCAAAAGCGTTGTTGGCACGGTAGTTCATTGACCATTCTTCCATCCGGCTAAAAGTGATCTGTGTGCTTTTCTTGTCTTTACCATTGGAAGATACTCCCACAACAGCTTCAAAGCTTTCAGGCATAAACTGGTCGGTTTTGGTGGCCGGTATGTTCAGCGAAATGCTGGCCAGAGGCTCAAGATATATCTCATTTTCATGGCACGATACCAGAAGGAAGATTGATAAAATTGCTGTTGCAAAAAGTCTGTAATATATTGATTTCATTCTGTTATATTTTTAAAGTTGCTGATGAATTGGATTAAATTGCAGCTTACATAATACGTGTATTAAACTTAAAATAAAACTGCAGCTTTCTGTCCAGGGGAGGTGTGTTGGTATTTTGCCTGGTATAAACGGGTTGTTTCAAAGAAAATATAACGGTTGACCCAAAGGCATTTACCTGTATACCTGCACTTGCGTCGGCATAGACAAAGTCCTGGCGGGCGCTCAGATTATCGTATTCCACTACATTCGCCCTACCAGGCTCATCCCAGTCAAACCGGTGGGTGCGGCTCATTTTTCCTTCGCTGTTAAGCAGTGAACTAACTCCTGCCCGCAGCACCACATTGGGGCTCAGCACGTAATTAAAAGTGGAGTTAAAAATTATCGTATTCCCATTGGTTATGCGATACTCAATCTCTTCGGTTCCTTCATCATGCATAATAAACACATCGCGGGTACTGCTACCGGCAAGATTATAGGAGAGGTTACTCTGGATTCTGAAAGCATCCCTTGCCCAGGTATGTTTGCTACCCAGGATCATATCAAAACTACCTGTGCCAAGGGGCACCAGGAAGCCATCCACCATTTTGGATGCATTGCCCGTGGGAAGCTTCGCGTCGAGGGCAGGCTCTAAAGAATAGGAATCGCCCGAAATGCTGTAGGATAAGCCCAGCTTCATATCACCAAAACCAGTAGCCGAAACAGGACCATGCGCGTATTCAACCTGTCGGTCGTAGAAAAATGGTATAGAGGAGTTGATTCTGAAATTACCAAAAGAATAACGCAATGGTAGCTGAAGATACTTGCAATCGGGAGTGATAACTGTTTCGATGCTAAACCCAAACCCGGTAATGGGTGCCGGCGCAAAATCAAAAGCATACCGGTCACTGGCATCCACACCTTCTTGTATTAAAGGCTCACTCATCACCATAAAATTATCCAGAATAAAGGGATTGGAGGAAAGTACCCCCGGATTGGAGATAACCGACTCAAGATTTTCCTGCATCAGATTCAGATACAGGGATTGGGAGGCAGCATTATAATACCCTGCCATGGAAACAATAAGTGCAATCAGAACATTTCTCATCATACGATATTTTTTATTTTACAAAAGTTGTGGGAGCGTTAATGCAGTGCAAAAATATTGAAAAGCCATGCAGAGGGTTTTGCAATTTCGATAAATGTAACTTTTTGTTTTTTGAGCAGCATAATTCTGCTTTTTAATCTGCTTCCCCGGGTATCACCCGAAAACAAACACAGCCACCCCTCAGGATATAACTCATTTAATAACATTTACTTACCTCCTCTTTAAATCAAATACTGTATCAATTTCCATACAAGCAACCCTGAAGTATTAAAGCCAGAAATAGTTACCAACAATTTACATTTTGAGAAGATTTTTTACTCATTTTTTACATTTTGAGAAGATAATCATCCACTTTTTGATGCAGGTTAACAATAATCATTTTTCAGAAAATATCATATCCTTGAATTGCAATGAGCCGATTAAGGCAGATATTATGTAACTTTAATAGTATTAAATCAATCCTAAATCTATCTTATAATCATTTTCATTATGCAAAAATCAATAATTGGTATCATCTTTTTAAGTTTTCTGTTTTTGAGTATTGAAAGCCGTTCGCAGGTTGCAAAGCAGGATTCCCTCGCGCTGGTGGCCCTTTTTAATGCCACCGATGGCGACAACTGGACATTTTGGAGAGGAGGATGGACCGGAGGATCCCCGGTAACCAATTGGGGAGGAGTTACTGTAGAAGAAATACCGGGCCAGGGCTACAGGGTTACCGGATTGACACTATGGAGAAACAATCTGAAAGGTGAACTTCCACCCGAAATGGGAGACCTTACCTACCTGCGCCATATCCATTTCAACGAGAATCAGCTCACCGGCAGCATTCCCGAAACTTTTGTCAATCTAAAATATCTGGAAGATATTTCGATAACAGACAATAACTTCAACGGCGAGTTGCCTGGTTTTCTTTACCAACTTCCCAATCTGGAGATCATTGGTTTCGGCATGAACAATTTCTACGGCACCTTACCCGAATCATGGTCGGCATTGCAAAACCTGCGCGATCTGTATTTACAGGACAACAACCTTTCGGGCGGCCTGCCTGCATCGTGGGGTGAGCTGAAAAACCTTGAGAAACTGGGCCTGAACCTTAATAATTTTACCGGTACCCTGCCCCCGGAATGGGGTAACCTGGAGAAACTACAGGAATTCACCCTTTGGGAAAACGAACTTTCCGGAACCATCCCCGAAGAATTTGCAGGAATGAAGAGCCTGAACTTCCTGGAAATATCCGGCAATAATTTTGAAGGGCCGCTTCCGCAATCCTTCATCCAGCTGGAAAACCTGAGAGAGCTTTATATGGGTCACAACAACTGGGGCGAAGAGTTCCCGACAGTTCTTACAGAGATGACCGGGCTTGTTAGCTTGTTTTACAACAGAACAGGCCTGAGAACAGTACCAGAGGAAATCACGCGGATGGTAAACCTGAGGCAATTGTCGCTCAATCACAATGACCTGGGTGGCGAATTCCCGATGCACCTCACAGAGATGAAAAACCTTGAAGTGCTATACCTCTGGAACACCCGACTGGAAGGTGAAATACCCGATGAACTCTTTGAATTGAAAAATCTTCAATCACTGGCCCTGGGCGACAATAATTTCACCGGCTCTGTCCCGGAAGCCATTGCGAGCCTGACCAATCTGCGTGAGTTCCTGGTGGATAACAACCAGCTCAGCAGTTTCCCTGATCTGGAACACCACCAGTTTAACCAGATTCCCGAATTCAGCCTGCAAGGAAACTATTTCCATTTTGAAGATCTGCAACATATTCAACAACATGGCTTTACCATAACCAGCATGGAACAACGTCCTCTGCCGGCATTTAACATCACAGAAAAAGAAAAAGCTGCCGGCGAAAAGGTCAAACTGCATGCAAATGCAAGAGGAAACATCAGTTCCTTCCACTGGTACCAAAATGGTGAATTAATCGGGCAAACTTCAGAACCACACTTTGAACTGCAAAGTATCACGTCAGAACACAACGGCCTCTGGCATGTGGAATTCCATAGCGAGGATTTTAACAATCTTACCCTGCAAAGCAACGAACTACGGATCACTATCACCGATTAAACTTATAACGATAGCTTACTATTTTATCGATGTTTTATCAGAACATGGGTAATACGGTTATTGAGAATGATTATTTACAGAAAAATCTGTGTAAATCCGTCCAATCCGTGTTATCCGTGTTCTTATGTTTTCAATTCAGATTTACAACCAATTCTATCACCAACCAATCTTTCTCATATGCATTTATAAATTTAGCAACGAGTTTCCTGTTTCATTTTCCTGATAGGGAGTTTGCCCGTTGGCGGGGTTTGGTTATCTTTGTTGCCGGATAATAACTATCCTATCAACATTTATCAGAAACAATTACCTTAAAATCCCATTCAACTCCCCTGCTATGAAACAATTCTTTGCTCTTATTCTGTTTGCTTTTCTTACGATTTCCCTTTTTGCAGAAACCCTGGTTCTGATACCGGTTAAAGGCCTTGAAGAAACCCGAAGCCTGTTTAATGACCCCACCAAAACGGTTCATTTCTACAGGGATGAATTTGTAATCGCGACCATTAAAAACGACGGTGCTGACCATTTCATTACCCTCGACAAAAACCCCTGGCAACCCGGCATCAGCTATTACCTGGTTTATATCGACAATACGGTTGATAAAGACTTCTACACCTCTGCCATAGCACACCGTGCAACAATTTTGCATGATGGCGGATGGCATCTGATCGTAAGCAGCAATGAATCCAGATACGGGCAACTGCCCCCGGCAAAAAATGACGGTATGGTAAGGATCTTTCAGCGGCCGGCAAGACTTACCGACGGTCAGCTGCGGGTAAGCAGCCTTAAAATATCGGAGCCCGATCCATTTATACTGGGATTGTTTGAACAGGTAAATACCGATAGTATTACCCACCGGGTTCAGCATCTTGAAGATTACGGAACCCGCGATGCATATATGCCCATGAGTATACAGGCACAGGAATGGATTGAGGAAAAATTCCTTTCCTGGGGTCTTGATGTGGAAGTGATGGACTTTTACATGCCCGGAGGGCCATCCAGCGACAATGTAATCGCTACACTTACCGGTACAGAGTATCCCGACGAGTTTGTGGTGCTGGGCGGGCATTACGATTCCATATCATGGAGTGGCGATGCCCCCGGTGCCGACGATAATGCATCAGGCACATCAGGTGTAATGGAAATAGCCCGTATTCTAAGTCAGTACACGTTCAAAAGGTCCATTATTTTCTGTGCTTTTTCCGGTGAAGAATACGGATTGTTTGGCAGCGCAGCCTACGCTTCCCGTGCTGCTGAAAACGGGAAAAACATCCTGGGATACTTCAATATGGATATGATCGGGTACCTCAAACCGGGCAATACCATGATGACCTCTTTAATTTACCCTGCCTCAGCACAGGAGCTGGCAGATTTCTATACCGATGTTACCGCTCTTTACCTTCCTGATTTTCTGGTTATTCCCGGAAACTTAATTGGTGGTGACAGCGACCATACATCGTTCAACAACAATGGTTATATGGGGATTTTTCCATTCGAAGATATCAACAATTACAGCCCCTACATTCATACCAGCAACGATCTGGTAGGCCCCAGCTACAACAACGAAGAACAGGCCACCGTTTTTACCAAAGCAGTGCTTGCATCGGTAGTTACCATGGCCGAAGTGGCTGTTCCTGCAAGCGTTGAGGAAAGTGCTGTGCTGACAACAGTATTTCCCAATCCTGCAAAGGATTACATTACTATTGCTTTACCCACTGACCAGAAAGCAACTATTGCCATTAACGATGCATCGGGAAAAACGGTGAAACAACAATCCATTGAAGGCAGTGGGACCATTTCAGTTACCGGCCTTGCTCCGGGAACCTATTTCGTGGTGATCACATCCGGTGGAGAGAAAAAGGTACACAAAGTAATGGTGCAGCAATAACTTCGGTAAACCTGAAATCAATATCCAAACCCCGGCGGGTTTACAATCCGGTACTCAGGAGCCCGCCCTATTTTATCCTGAAAAGATTTTCCTTAAGCATTCCATAAGGATCAAAGGCACGTTTTGCGGTAAACCATACCGCCAGAAATACGCTGATGGTTATGGCGGTAAAAATAGCCAGCACAATGGCGATCTGATACTTAATGGCCGTTTCAGGATTTGCCCCTCCGAGGATCTGGCCGGTCATCATACCAGGCAGTGAAACCAGACCCATGGTAGCCATACCCGCCATAAAAGGTTTTAGTGCTGCAAGAAAGGCGTCGCGAAAAAAGGGCAGCAAGGCCTCCTTTTGGGTGGCACCCAGCGAAAGCAGATACAGATAACGCCTCTTCTCCTTGCGAATGGACTCGTAGAAGTGAGAAATGCCAATGATGGTGCTGCTCAGTGAATTGCCCAGCAGCATCCCTCCCACCACTACCATGAGGCGGGCCGTAAAAATATTATCATGATTTACAATCAACCCGTTGAAAAACAACAGTACAACCCCCGAACCGATAAAATAGGCAAAAAATACCGGGGCAAAGAATTGCCTGAACGATAAACGGCTGTTGATCATGGCCGAAAGGCAGGCAAAGAAAATCATCAATACTACCCAGGCAATATTCAGCAAGGGATTGTCCCATTGAAAAAGATACACCAGGATGATGGACATAAGAAACAATTGCCCGGTCATCCGCCCGGTTGAAATAAAAAGTTGACGCAATATGCCCAGTCTGAGCAATACAGATAGGGCTACCGGAACGGCCAGCAGGCCAAAGGCGGCCAAAAGTCTCCATAAACCAATATCAGGTGCTGCTTCCATGGTTCTCAAGATTTAATACAGGAATATCCCTTTTATACCACACACTGTCGTGGGAGGAGATGATCAGGGTCTGGTCTGTCATAGCACAAAAATAATCTGCCACAACCTCTTTCAGGGGTTGATCCAGTGCAGAGGTTACTTCGTCGAGCAGGTAAACGTCGCGGTTTAACAACAGGGTAATCATGATGGCAAGCCGCTGTATTTCACCACCCGAAAGGTCTTCCAGTTGTTGATTTAGCGATGAGGGGGCAAGACGAAATGCGGCCATGAGCTTTTCTGCACGGGCCTGATCGTAGCGTAACGATTGATTGTTTTTATATTGATAGATCTCTTTGATAAAAGCCTCCACTCTTCCCTGCCCCATATTGATATCCTGGCTCACCCACGCCATTTTTTGCCTTAATCTCCACACATTCATTACATTAAGCTCTTCATTATCTATCAGGATTTTTCCGCTGTCAGGCCTTATAAACCCCTGTATCATACGCAGCAAAGTGGTTTTTCCGGTCCCCGAGGCCCCTTTTATGAGCAACTGCCCTCCACGGGGCACCTTCAACGATAAATCCCGATAAAGGACTTTCCCTTCAAAGGAGAGTGATACATTCTGCAATTCTATCATGGGGTAAAAATAAGGAGGATTTTTTATTTCAACCTTTTAATTTTTCCTTGACACATTAATACCTTTGGGTGTAACCGCTACTCGGCTTTCGGTTTATTCGCTGATTTTCCATTCTAACATAATTTTTGCGCTACGTGCCTGATACCATACAAAGCATGTAAGTGCATAATTTTGATTTTGGTGTCATTACTTCACTTTACGCTACACAGTGGTGTGGGGACTACTAATGACATTATTGTAAGTTGTTGGTTACATTTGTTTCTTTTGTGTCAAGGCAACCGATGATTCGTTATTATCAATATACCAGGCAACAATAAAAAAAATTTCAAAAAAACTTGCATTACGATTATTTTCGTATTACATTTGCTACGAAATTTATCGTACTATGGAAAATCCCAAAAAATATCAACCTACCGAGAGCGAGCTTGAAATCCTTCAGATCCTGTGGGAAAAACAGGAAGCTACCGTACGTGAAGTACATGAGGTACTGGAAAGAGTAAAAGACACCCGCTATACCACTACCCTCAAAACCATGCAGAACATGACCGACAAGGGCCTGCTGGAACGCGACACCCAAACCCGCACCCATATTTACAAGCCGTTGCTTAGCCGCGAAAAGACCCAGGAGACCTTCTTAACCAAGATGCTCAATGGCCTTTTTAAAGGTGCCGAAAGCAACCTGGTTCTTGGAGCCCTTTCACACAAAAAGATCTCGAAAAAAGAACTGGAAGAGAT
>SLIL01000336.1 GCA_007135645.1 Bacteroidales bacterium | reverse complement strand
CGACATTTCCTGATTTTCCTGCCGAGATCCGGGCACCTCAAAACACCGTAGCCGGGGTAAGCGGTTTCCAGGTGCACCTGGGCCAGAGAAAGATCCATACCTCGGGCGATATGTGCGACGTTCTGGTGGCAATGAACCCCGCTTCACTTAAGGCAAACCTTAAATGGGCCAAGGTTGGGGCAACCATTATCGTGGATGAGTCAGCATTCGAGCAAAAATTCATTGAAAAAGCAGGCTACAAAACCAATCCCCTGGAGGATGGCAGCCTGGATGGTTACCATCTTATTAAAGCACCTATTTCGGTGCTTACCAAAGAGTCACTCTCCCATGTTGACATCGATAAGCGCATGGCCGAAAAAACCAAGAACATGTTTGTGCTTGGTATCATGTATTATCTTTTCCAGAGAGACCTTGACCTCACACTCGATTTTATCCTTAAAAAATTCAGGAACAAGCCCGAAGTAGTACAGGCCAACCAGGTTGCTCTTAAAGCAGGTTATAATTACGCCGAAACTGTTGAAGCCATTGCATCCACCATAAAGGTTGGACCCGCCCCCATGGAAAAAGGGCGTTACAGAAACATTACCGGTAATGTGGCCACTGCCTGGGGATTGCTTGCTGCTGCTGAAAAGAGTGGCAGACCACTTTTCCTTGGCTCCTATCCCATAACCCCGGCCACCGAGATCCTTATGGAGCTGGCCAGACACAAGTCATTGGGCGCAAAGGTTTTCCAGGCCGAAGATGAAATTGCAGGTATTTGCTCTGCCATAGGGGCAAGTTTTGCAGGCTCCATGGCTGTTACCACCACTTCAGGCCCGGGATTATCCCTTAAGGCCGAAGCACTGGGGCTGGCGGTGATCACCGAGCTCCCACTGGTGATCGTTGACGTGCAGCGGGCAGGCCCATCAACCGGCATGCCAACCAAAAGCGAACAAAGCGACCTGCTGCAGGCACTCTTTGGCCGCAACGGCGAAGCCCCCATGATTATTATGGCTGCTTCGAGCCCTGCAAGTTGTTTCCATTATGCCTATATGGCCAGTAAACTGAGCCTTGAACACATGACCCCGGTGCTACTGCTTACCGACGGGCACATGGGCTTTGGCTCCGAACTGTTTAAGATACCCAAAATGGCCGACATGCCAGAGATCAAACCTCCTCTATGCGAGCCTCATGATCCTGATTTTAAACCCTACCGGCGCGACCCGGTTACCCTGGCACGCAAGTGGGCTATCCCCGGAACCGAAGGGCTCAGGCACAGGATTGGCGGTCTGGAAAAAACCAACATCGACGGAAACGTATCCACCGACCCCCTGAACCATGAACTCATGGTAAACATCCGTGAAGACAAGGTGATGCGCGTTGCCAACTATATCCCTGAGCAAGAGGTGTATGGTGATGACAGCGGAGATTTGCTTGTTGTGGGTTGGGGCGGCACCGAAGGGATGCTGAAATCCGCCGTAGGCCAAATGCAGAAAGCCGGAAAGAAAGTGAGCCTGGCCCAGTTCAACTACATCATGCCACTCCCCAAAAACACCGCTGATGTATTTGCAAGATTCAAAAAAATTGTGGTTTGTGAGCTCAACAAAGGGCAATTTGTAAAGTACCTAAGGATGACACATCCGGAATTTAAATACCTGCAATACAATAAGGTACAGGGTTTACCCTTCCATGTTTCTGAGCTTACACAGGTATTCACAAAATTATTGGAGGAAAAATAATGTTAGATAAAACGATAGAAAAATCACCGGTTAAATTAACCAAGGAAGACTTTGCAAGCGACCAGATGGTAAAATGGTGCCCCGGCTGCGGCGGACATGCTATTCTTGCTGCAGTGGAAAACGTTTTCCCACGCATTGGTTATAAGAAAGAAAACTTTACTGTGGTATCGGGTATTGGCTGCTCATCCCGCTTCCCATACTACATGAATACGTATGGTTTTCATGGTATTCACGGCAGGGCTTCTGCCATAGCCAGCGGGGTAAAGATCGCCAACCCCGGACAGAGCGTCTGGATCGCTACGGGCGATGGTGACTCCATGGCTATAGGCGGAAACCACTTTATTCACATGATCCGCCGTAATATTGATGTGAACGTACTGCTGTTCAACAACCAGATCTATGGACTTACCAAGGGACAATTCTCCCCCACAACACCCATGGGGCAAATAACCAAGACCTCACCCCAGGGTACCATAGAACACCCTTTTATTACTGCAGGCCTGGTAATGGGTGCACAGGGAACCTTTTTTGCCAGGGTACCCGATAACAATGTTAAGCTCATGACCGATGTGCTTTATGAAGCAGCAAAGCATGACGGAACTTCCATTGTTGAAATCCTGGAAAACTGTATAATCTTCAATGATAAAGCGCACTCCGATTATACTGCACGCAACAAGAGGGATGAAAACCAGTTGATCCTTAAACACGGCGAACCCATGATCTATGGCAAAGACAATGATATGGGAATTATCCTGAAGGGCACCTCCCTTTACGCGGTAAGGATCGGTGTGGGTGGCATTACAGAAAAGGATATTCTGGTGCACGACCAGTTTAACCCTGATCCCGGTATCCATCGTATGCTTGGACGAATGATGGGCCCCGACTATCCGGTTGCCATGGGAGTGATCCGCTCGGCCAAAGCTTTTACTTACGATGACAAAGTGGAAGAACAGATCAGCTATGCCAAAGAAAGTTCCAAAATTCAATGCATGGACGATCTGCTGAACAGCGGAGACACCTGGGAAATATAATCCCGCAAAACAATTTCGCAGGGATGCTACTTCGATTAGCATCCCTGCTTTGTTTTCAATCCAATATTCAAACCATTGCGAGTATCAGATCACTCCAGAACCAACAAGGTTTACAGCCGGCATGAGCTGCCAGGCTCTCCGGTCCCGTTTGAGAAATTCCTGGGATGGGCCAATGCCAGTTATCAATACATTGCATTTCTCAATTCAGCCAATCATATTAAAGACCCCTATTCAGGCTTTGACGCCATCCTGGCGGTTGGGGCAACATCGCAGATCTGCCCTGATGAGGGTAAGCCCGCATTTGATCAATTAAAAAATTTCTGCGATACCCATCAAGATTGGAAGTTTGGATTCTTCTCCTATGATCTGAAAAACCAGCTGGAGGAGCTCACCTCTACCAACCCTGATGGGATCAATATGCCATTGATACACTTTTTTGTGCCTGAATTGGTTTTCATCTTCAAGGGTAACAGCGTTGAAATCGGATTGCCTCAAAATTCTGACCTTTACAATCCTGGGCAGATCTTAAATGAGATCCTTTCCTTTGAAATTAAAGCAGGCCACCAAACGGCAATATCTGTAAAACACCGTGTTGACCGGGCAGAATACATTAAACAGGTAAACCGTATCAGGGAGCACATACAAAAAGGAGACATCTACGAAACGAATTACTGCATCGAATTTTTTGATGACCAGGCTACCATCAACCCCCTGAATTGCTTTTTTGCCCTGAGCTCCAACAATCCGGCACCCTTCTCATGCTACTACCGCTATAGCGATAAATACCTGATCTCTTCATCTCCCGAAAGGTTTCTGGCTAAAAGGGGCAATACCATCGTTTCACAACCCATAAAGGGAACCATTCGCCGGGGCAATAACAATGAAGAGGATAACCGGCTTAAAGAACAGCTACGCAACGACCCCAAGGAGCGAAGTGAAAACGTGATGATTGTCGACCTGGTAAGAAATGACCTGTCTCACACGGCTGAGAAAGGAAGTGTTATCGTAGAGGAGCTTTTTGGGATTTACAGCTATACCCACGTTCACCAGATGATCTCTACCATCACGTCGCGGTTAAAACCCAAAACACATTACACGGAGGTAATAAAAAACGCATTCCCCATGGGCAGCATGACTGGTGCGCCAAAAATAAGGGCCATGCAGATCATTGAAGAGTGCGAAGCCACCCGGAGAGGCCTGTATTCCGGAGCTGTGGGCTATTTTACCCCCGATGGCGACTTCGATTTTAACGTGGTGATAAGAAGCATTCTCTATAACCAAACCGATAATTTTATTAGTTTTATGGCCGGAAGTGCTATTACCATTGCATCCGATCCTGAAAAGGAATACCAGGAATGCCTGTTAAAAGCCAGATCGCTGGCACGCACACTGAATTCAGATCTTTGATCCCACATAATGAAATAATAATCTGCAAACTGCTAAACCAAAACATCCCAACGGCTTACAACCTGCACGCAAAATAACTATACATGAAGAGATACTTACCCATTGTTGCTGTATTATCCATCCTTTTGAGCAGCACCCCAACCCTTTGCAACAACCCCGAAGAAGATCTGCAGGAAATTGTAACCATCAACAACCTCATGGGCATGTCGGTGATTGCCGTGCATGACAGCAAGATCGCTTACGAGGGTTACTTTGGCTTATCCAACTATTCAGAAAATATTCCTGTGGCAGAAAGAACCCTTTATCGTGTTGCATCCATTTCCAAAACAGTAAGTTCAATGGCCTTTATGATGCTGCATGAGCAGGGTCTGGCTGATCTGGATGATGATATTTCTGACATCCTGGGGTATACCATTCGTAACCCACACCATCCGGATATTCCCATAACACCTCGTATGCTCATGTCGCATACCTCCACCCTCAACGACGGCAGCACCTATGCTGGTTTTCTCGGCATAACCTACAACAATCCCAGCCCACCGGCCATCAGTGAGCTGATTCTGCATGGTGGTAACAACTATGCTGCAGATATCTGGATCAACGCCACTCCGGGAGAGCATTTCCGGTATTGCAACCTGGGGTATGGCTTGCTGGGAAGTGTGATAGAAGCCATTACTCAAACCCGGTTTGACCAGTTTGTTTACCAGAATATTCTTTCACCACTTGAAATTGATGGAGGTTTTAATATCCATGAGCTTAACAACCCTTCAAACCTGGCTGTTTTGTACCGCATGGACTGTGGCCAGTGGTCGCCGCAATTTGATCACTTTCCCCAGGGATTGCCTGAACCGGTAGACTATTCAGATTACATTCCCGGCCACAACGGACTTATTTTTGCACCCCAGGGGGGGCTTCGTATTTCGGCCAAAGACCTCTCGAAGATCATGATCCTGTTGATGAACAAAGGCACTTACGAGGGGATGCAGTTGCTCAGCGAATCTACCGTAGAGCTAATGCTGGAGCAACAATGGCAATATGATGGCAACAATGGCAACAACTACGGGAATCTCTTCAATGCATGGGGCCTGGGTTTACACCTGATCACCAACCAGCAGGATGGCGACATTGTAATACCCGGCTACAGCATGAAAGGGCACTCGGGTCAAGCCTACGGACTCATATCTGACATGTATTTTAACAACGACCCTGATTTTGGCATTATCTTCATTACCAACGGAAGCGCCGGCCCATTCTTTGAAGGGCTCAAATCAGCGTTTTACGAGGTGGAAGAACAGATATTTGCCGCATTGTACCAGCACTTCATTGCACCGCAGCTGGCCGTTCAGCATTTGGTTACCATTGTAACGGAAGGAATGGGGACCACCCAGCCTGCTCCCGGCACCTATACCCTTACCGAAGGTGAAGTGCTTGAGCTGACAGCACAACCTTCACAGGGCTGGAAATTTGAACATTATATCCTTGACGGAGAGATCATTCCTCATCCCTCTGTGGAGATCCCCATCGAGGCCCCTGTAACTATTACCGCAGTTTTTGCAGAAATTAGCACTACAACAGGCCATAACAGCCTGTACCCGCAAAATGGCTTTTTTATCAACCATCAAACCAACACCCTGACCATAAATTGGACCCCAGAGCAGCTGAAAGGCCCGTCAAGACTGGAGATATTCAATCTTAAAGGTGTACAGCTTTTTTCCGGACCTGTATTCTCCAATGGCCAGCAGCTCCATAAGAAACTGGATGTTTCTTTCCTGCCAGGGGGAGCATATATTGCCGTGGTAAGAAATAGCAACAAAGAATTAAAAATTGGCAGGTTTATCAAACCCTGACACTACTTTTTCGTAAAACTTTATGAGCAAAGGGGCTATTGTTAAAAAAAATGCCAACCCCGGAACCAAAGAAATCATTCGGTAAAAATTCAGTGATTTACAGAGTTTTAAACGATCCATTATTTGTAACTTGCACTCCCATTGAGTTTGCAGGTTCGTGACAGGATAAATAAATTTTTCTGCATATGCAAAGCTTTGTTAACTTTGCCGGCATCAATGATCAAAATCAACTGGCAACTTCGGGTTTGCCGGCTTTTGTTTCAAAAAGGTATAAAATTGTAAATGGCATTAAAGATTGACGTACAAAAAAATGATGTATTAAGAGTCATTTACGAGTTTAAAAAGACTTACGGTATTGACTTTTCCAATTATGCTGAAATGTCTTTCAAGAGGCGTATAGAACATGTATTGGTAAGCCATAATCTTTCGGGTGTTGACGAAATGCTGAAAAAGATCAGGGATAGTAAGGAGTATTTTCAGAAATGCGTCAACGATATTACCGTTAACACCACCGAACTTTTCAGGGATGTACCGGTTTGGCTGAACCTCAGGCGTAATGTACTGAATATTTTCAGGGACAAAAATCATATAAACATATGGCATGCCGGTTGCTCCAGTGGCGAAGAAGTTTACTCCATGCTGATTTTGCTAAATGAGCTTAACCTGTTGGAAAAAGCAAAGGTTTTTGCCACCGATATCAACACGGAGATTCTGGAAAGAGCCCGTAACGGTATATTTAATCATCGCCTGCATCATGCCTATTTTGACAATTTTGACAAAGTGATCAAAGTCAACCCACTGAACTTTGAAGAAACCATTGATGTGCCTTACGATAAATACTTTGAGCAGGATTCCCTTAACAAAACTTTCAGAGTAAAGAAATTTCTTCGTGACAAGGTTACCTTTAAGCAGCACAACCTGGTTGAGGGAAGCATCTTTTACAAATTTGACCTGGTTTTTTGCCGCAACGTGATCATCTATTTCAACACAGAACTCCAGAACAAAGTCATTTCACTCTTTCATGAGAGTCTCTTCAACGACGGTATGCTTTTAATCGGTGCCCACGAAAACATCACCTACCTGCCCATAGGCAGCAAATTTGAGAGCAAAATCATGAAAGGGCTTTACTTCAAAAAGTAAAACCCTCCCATTTTTTCTTTTGGATCGTTTCAGATCTGCAGATGCAGGATCTGCAATGGATATTATGTTAAAAAGCTCAGTAATATCCCAGCTGCGATGGCACTGCCAATGACGCCTGAAACGTTGGCAGCCATAGCATGCATAAGCAGGTGGTTGGTTTTATCGTATTCCAGCCCCACGTGCTGAGAAACCCGGGCACTGTCAGGCACTGCTGACACACCTGAGTTACCGATCAGGGGATTGATCTTATCTCCTTCTTTGGAAAAAACATTCATGATCTTAGCAAACAATACACCACTGAACGTTGCAATAATAAATGACGCCGCTCCCAGTCCAAAGATCATAAGCGATTGAGGCGTTAAAAACACGTTGGCCTGTGTAGAAGCACCCACGGTAAGTCCAAGGAATATGGTTACAATATCAATGAGCGAGGATCTGGCAGTTTCGGCCAGTCGGTTGGTAACGCCACTTTCTTTGAGCAGGTTGCCAAAAAACAACATTCCAAGCAGAGGCAATGCTGTGGGCATAATAAAGGTGGTAAGCAGCATACCGGCAATGGGGAAAAGGATTTTTTCCTGCTTGGGCACTGCCCTGGGGGGCTTCATACGAATAAGGCGCTCCTTTTTGGTTGTAAGCAAACGCATTACGGGTGGCTGTAGCACCGGAACGAGGGCCATATATGAATATGCAGCAATGGCAATAGGCCCAATAAATTCGGGCGCCAGCTTCGAGGACAGAAATATCGCTGTAGGGCCGTCAGCACCACCAATAATAGCGATAGCGCCGGCCTCCTGAGGAGAAAAGCCCAGCATCAGGGAAGATGAATAGGCAGCAAAAATACCAAACTGAGCTGCCGCACCCAGCAATACAAGCTTTGGCTTGGAGAGCAGGGAGGAGAAGTCGGTCATGGCACCAATGCCCAGGAATATCAGGGGCGGATAAAACCCCCGCTCCACGCCCTGGTAAAGCATATTGAGTACACTCCCTTCTTCATAAATACCAATCTGCAAGCCTGCTTCAAGGTCGAAAGGGATGTTTCCGAGGATAATCCCAAAACCAATGGGAATGAGCAGCAGAGGTTCATAATGCTTAATGATGGCGAGGGAAATAAAAAACAACCCCACGCAGATCATCAGCAGGTTGCGCCAGTCAAAGTTTGCAAAGGCCGTGTAGCCGTAAAACTCTGATAATTGCTGAGAGATAAAATCCATTATTCCAATGTCCATAATTAACCTCCTATTACGATCATTATATCACCTTCCATAACAGACTGCCCCTGGGAAACCTTGATATCAATAATCTTCCCTTCCTTATCGGAGTCAATGTTGTTTTCCATTTTCATGGCCTCAAGAGTAATGATCTTCTGGCCAATGGTTACTTTATCACCTACCCTGCAATGGATCCCGATCACTGTACCCGGCAGGGGAGCCTTAATGGTACCTGTATCTTTGGAAACCTTGGTTCCGGTCCCTTCCGATGGAGTAGTATCGGTAGAGGGAACAGCCCTTGCACGCACCAGCTTGGGTGTTTTTACCGGCTGAAGTGTTTTATCTACCTCTACACTATATTTGGAACCGTTTACTTCGAGTTCAATGATGTTGTCTTCCACATTTTCAATGTGAACATCATACTCATTGCCATGTATCGTGAATTTATATTTTTTCATAATGATGCTTTTTATTGTTTTCAGCCCTGATATTTAACACGCTGCCTGGGGTCGTTTCTGAGGCCATAAATTTTTGAACTCCAGGGCGAATAAGTACGTGAAACTTTGGATATGGTAAGCACGGTATTTTCATAATCGTGCATTTCGGTGCGGTAGAGATGTATTGCCGCGGCAATGGCAGCATTTACTTCACCACTCATGTCGGGCACTTTTGCTTTGTCGTCCGGGGATTCCTGCATAGTTGACTGCACAACTTTTACCTTTCTTGTAAACAATCCATTGAGCCAGGTTTTGAATTCCTGGGTATAAAGTTTCGGGGTATTGGTGAATACCACGAAAAGGAGCAGCAGAATAGCAAAAACAATCCCCATACCGATCATAGCCATCAGCACACCATAGGGGTCATGTTCTGCGAAAATGCTCACATCGCTGGCTGCTTTTGCAGTAGCGCCCTGGGCAGGTTCAGTCAGTGCCATAATTTTGTGTTGATAATAATCCATAGGAATAAAATTTACAATGGTATGTTGGAATGTTTTTTGGGTGGATTTACATCCTTCTTGGTGGCCAGCGATTGCAATGCCCTGATGATCCTGAAGCGGGTATTACGCGGCTCAATCACATCATCAATATAGCCGTATCTGGCAGCATTATAGGGAGTAGCAAACTTATCCAGGTATTCCTTTTCCTTGCTGATGATATAGTTGGTGCGCTCTTCTTCATCTTCAATTGCATTAATCTCTTTGCTCCTTAGAATTTCAATGGCACCTTTGGGCCCCATGACTGCGATCTCTGCCATGGGCCAGGCGTAGTTAATATCTCCCCTCAGATGCTTGGAACTCATTACGCAATAGGCACCACCATAGGCTTTGCGCAATACTACAGTGATTTTTGGAACGGTTGCTTCTCCATAGGCATAAAGTAGCTTGGCTCCGTGTAGAATTATGGCTCCGAACTCCTGAACGGTGCCGGGCAAAAATCCCGGTACATCCACCAGGGTAACCAATGGGATGTTGAAGGCATCGCAGAACCTTACAAAACGTGCAGCTTTTCTGGAAGCATTGATATCAAGAACCCCTGCAAGATATTTGGGCTGATTGGCCACGATTCCCACCGAAGTGCCGTTGAAATGGGCAAACCCGGTGATGATGTTGGGAGCATAGGATCGCTGCACCTCAAGAAACTCCTGGTAGTCTACGATGGAGTAAATAATATCTTTTACATCGTAAGGCTTGTTGGGATTTACCGGGATAATATTGTTAAGCGCATCCTCAAGCCTGTCAATGGGATCGTCGCAGGGCACCACCGGAGGATCTTCAAGGTTGTTCTGTGGCAGATAACTCAGAAGTTTGCGCATGATCATGATCCCTTCCTGCTCATCTTCCGATACAAAATGAGCCACCCCTGATTTGGTTCCGTGGGTCATTGCACCACCCAGTTCCTGATCGGTTACCACTTCACCGGTTACTGTTTTCACCACCTTGGGGCCGGTAAGGAACATATAACTGTTTTCCTTAGACATAACGATAAAGTCGGTGAGGGCAGGCGAATAAACAGCACCTCCGGCACAAGGGCCAAAAATTCCTGTTATCTGCGGAATAACGCCTGAAGCATTGATGTTGCGCTGGAAAATCTCTGCATACCCTGCCAGGCTGTTCACCCCTTCCTGTATCCGCGCGCCTCCACTATCGTTTATCCCGATTACCGGGGCTCCTACTTTCATGGCTTTATCCATTATTTTGCAGATCTTTTCGGCGTAGGCCAGTGATAAGGAACCGCCAAAAACGGTAAAATCCTGGGAATACACATAAACGAGCCTTCCGTCAATGGTGCCAAAACCTGTAATTACACCGTCAGAATAGTATTTTTGCTCATCAAGGCCAAACTCATTGCACCTGTGGGTTACAAACATATCAAACTCTTCGAAGCTCCCTTCATCAAGCAACAACTCTATCCGTTCGCGTGCGGTGAGTTTTCCCTTTTTGTGCTGAGCCTCAATCCTTTTTATGCCGCCGCCTAATTTGGCTTGTTCGCGTTTGTGGAGCAATTCCTGAATTTTCTTTTCAAAAGACATGTTCTCTGGGCTTTAAATGGTTAAGACTTATTTTTGTTTTCACAAAGTTCGGTAAGCACCCCACGGGTTGATTTAGGGTGCAGAAATGCAATATCAAGCCCTTCTGCCCCTTTACGGGGAGCCTGGTCAACCAGCTGTACCCCTTTCTCCTTAAGCTCTTCAAGGGCACTTTCAATGCCTTCAACGGCAAATGCAAGGTGATGCACCCCCTCACCTTTTTTTTCAATGAATTTCCCTATGGGCCCTTCGGGATCCGTTGACTCAAGCAACTCGATCTTGGTTTGCCCCAGCATAAAAAAAGCAGTTTTTACTCGCTGGTCTTTTACCTCTTCAATGGCATAACATTTTAGCCCGAGCACTTCTTCATAATACTTTATGGATTCGGTCAAATCCTTTACTGCAATTCCAATGTGTTCAATATGTGTGAGTTTCATGGGTAAGAAATTTTATGTATGAATGCATTCTTGTATTCTGCCAACGTTTGCACCACTTGATCAGGGCCGGTACATAGGGTTTCATTTTGCCGCAAAGTTAGGGATTTAAATCAATCAAAAATTAAGTATAACACCCATTATTATTTTTTAAGTCATGAGTTGTTACCAAACTAACAAAAGACAAAAAAAGGAAACGAAAAACCTGGAGAAAAATAAGATTCTTACTCACCTGCATCCCACAAAACCTCTACTTCCCAGTTCACCCTCGACTGGATCTGATCAGGAAAGATGATCACCCTTTCAGGCTGAAGCCCTTTGAGGTATCGACCAGTATCCCATTTATTGTTTTCGTTTTCATCCACTATAATTCTCAGGCGGAAGTTCGCTGCAGCCAGATGATCAAACCGGTAGGTTCCGCCTTTCATGATCATTTTTTCCTGAACAATCTCTTCCATACTGTCATTGAGAAGCTGCAGAATATACTGACCTTCATAAGCTTCCGAAATGGATAAGTTTACTATTACCGAGCCATAACTGGCCGGATTATTCAATGTAAAAGTATAGGCCAGCGTATCATTGGTATTGCCAAAAATATCGTAGAGTGTACCAGGCGGGATGAAGAGTCTGTAAGCACTGTCAGGCTCCAGCAGCGAGGTCATTTTCAATGTCCTCTGCACCTTATCTTCGAATTCAAAGCTTACCTCCATGGGTATTGTATCACTCAGATACAACTCAAACATGGTGCTGTCAAATTGGGCAATGGGTGTCTGGCTTCTGAGTTTAAAATATTGATAAAAAGGCTGGGTATTACGGGAAGCAATTGTTGGCGCTGAAATACTGAGGTATTCAATCCTGTCGGGATCTTCCTGCTGGGCCTGCCTGCCGCGGGGGGCTGGCCTGACCATGGAAACGGTAACTGAATCCAGGATTATGCCCCTGTCACTGATCTCAAGGCGCAGGGTATCCCTGTCAGGGACCGGAAACCAGAGGGTTAAGGTATCCCTTTTTTTATTGTACTCTTCCATAAACCAGTTTTCAGGAAACGGGTTTTGGTATTCTGTAACTATAACACTGTCGGCAGGTATCCGGAAAGCAATATTTAACTTACCATGCGCAGCGCGTACAGCAGACAACACCCGCTGCACAGTATCTGCTTCCTGAAAAAGATAAAGGGTATAAAACGACAGATCATTTATTTCAGGCAATGTATCAGATAGGTCTGTTATGAAGTCAGCTTCATTAACAAGGGTGTCATTAATACCTTCTGCACCATTTATTGCTCTGTTGATGGTATCATTCAACATGAATTCATTCTCCTCAGTCTCCTGCAACTCTTCCTCTTCCGGCTGAAGCGATACCGTCCCAAAATATTCCGGAGAAACAAGGCTATCCAGAAACGCAATTTTTTCATCGGGATTATCATATAGGAAATTGGAATTCATATCCCTGAGAGCAAACATCATAAACTCCCCTTCCCGCATATTATTGATCCTGAAATCCCCTTCCTTGCCGGTTTTTGTAAGATAGACCGGACGCTCAAGCATGGGCACAGAATCATAGATATTTTCATACATCATTACAAAAACCCCTTCTTCGGGCTTGTGGGTAAGCGCATTGATCACTTTTCCTTTTATCGAAAGGGAATCCACATAATCACCTGTTGATACCACAAATTGAAAATTGGGGATAGCATTACCTTCGGTAATATCAACAATGGATTCGCCAAAGAAAAAATTGTAAGTGGTATTGGCCCGCAAGGTATCACTGACAGACATGATGATGGAACGACCTCTGATTCTAACTTCAGGATCGTTTTCCAGTGGAGGCGAAACAAGCAGATTCTGGCGAAGATTTCTCAACTCCACAAATTCATCAAAGAAAATACGAACATCCTGCCCCTGGTAGTTGGTTGAGAAGTTGGGAGGCGTACTTCGCAATACTACCGGTGGATCTTCATCCCGGGGCCCTCCGGTAGGAGCTACTACATTGGCACAGGAATAAAGTATAAACAATAGAATCAAAAGAAAACCAGGAAGTGAAAAATGAAGGTTTCGGATCATAATAGTTTTTCAGCAATAAATCAGATGTACTT
>SLIL01000266.1 GCA_007135645.1 Bacteroidales bacterium | reverse complement strand
GCGACCCGCTTTCGCCTGCAACGGGGAATCCCTTCACCAGGTTGTTGTACAACGCCTCATCGCTTGAAGCAAAATGGAGCATCTCGGTTAGCTGTCTTACAGTAATGGTGTTAAAGGAAGACAACCCACTGCCATCATGCATGCGCATCCCCTGCACATCTATGCCTTTCTCTTCCCAGAAATCGCGCACTACCTTTGATCCGGCCTGGAAGGTGCCTTTCTCCCCAAAGGTTTTGCCCATGGTTTTAAGCAGGTTTTCAGCATAGGTGTTTACACTGGCAAAGTTGGTGCGGGCAGCAATATCCACCAGGGGAGGTGAGAGCCATCGTGAAAGGGTGATTCGTGCAGAAGTCATTAATCCATCAGGAGCGGATCGGTGGGTAAAAACCTCAGCTCCTGGTTCAATATCTTGCTGAGTCAGAAATTCTTTGAGGGTGGCAGCCAGGAAAAATCCCGGATCAGGCATGGAACCCCTCACCCTGAAATTGGGTTCACCCAGGGGCACTGTTCCTGTAAGCCAACGCTCATGGCTGTAGGGCGACCCGTAAATGTAAACCCTGTCACCCGATCCTCGGGGGCCGGTGGTTACATCGTTGTGAAATGTCATTCCCGGAACAATGGGGTCTGTGCCGGCTACTGTTGCTTTATCCCCTTCGCGGCGTCCGGGGTTAAAAAAAACGGTATATTTGTTTTCATGCACCGTAAGGGCGTGGGATCCCGCACCATAGTAATTCCCAATATCTTCCCACATCCATTTGGGAGGGAGCATATGATCATCAAAAGCGCTGCCATCGGCAATGATCGCCCCTTCAATCCTTTGTATCCCCGAGGCTTTAATGTCCTGAAGCCATTGGTTGAAAATTTTTTCCAGCTTCAGGGAGTCATCCATCAAAGGTGATCCCAGGGTAGGGTCACCTGACCCCAGAATATACAGATTGCCCTTAAGAGTTCCGTTTTCAATGCTGCCATCGTACTGCAACAGGGTTTCATACCGGTAATCATCGCCCAGCAGCGAGAGTGCTGTGAGGGTAGTGATTGCTTTTTGTGCCGATGCAGGGATCAATGCCAGATCGGGGTTGTGGGAGATGATCTCTTTGCCGGTGCGGGTATCCAGCGCGTAAAAGCCCCAGGACGCATTTTTCAGGGACTGGTCAGCGGCAAACTCCTCCAGTGCTTTTTTTACCGATGGTTTGCGTCGCTGTCCTGGATCTTCCAGAGTGCTGAATCCTGCAACAAACAGAAATAAAGAAAGAATAGTGATTGTTCTCAACGATTTTTTAACGTCCATTGGATTTCGAGATGTTTTAAGATTATTTCCACCTGAAGTATTTGCAACTGAGCCGGAAGGTTATCTTCCAAAAACGGATATTCTGATGTAATTCCCCGGATTGTTGCGTATATCTTCCAGCAGCAGCTCCAGTTGTTTTGAAGATCGTTCCAGATTATGATACAATTCTTCATCGTTCACCAGCAACCCCAGGGTGCCCTCACCGGATTCAACCTTTTGAAGGATCAGGTTCAGATTTTCCAGGCTTTGTTCGGCATTGGCAACGGTTTGTTTCAGGTTGGCAGCAGCCAGGCTGTCAGAAATACTGGAGAAGTTGTTGAGAATATTGGTCAGGGTTTCGTTGTTGTTTCTCAGGTTTTCGGTGATAGATTCAGCGTTTAACAGAATACTTGCAATGCGGGTAGTTTCAGTGTCTATGGTTTGATCCAGCCTGCCTGTGGTGGTTTCAAGATTTTCAAGGGTTTGCTGAATGCTTTCAAAACTACGGGTAATATTTACCCTCGTTTCTTCATTAAAAATGGACTGGAATACAATCATTACCGAATCGATCTGTCCGAAAAGATCTTCTGCTCGTTCCTTAATGGGTGTTACCAGCTGGCTTACTTCATCCTGCAATGAAGCCTGCGTGCCAGACTGCAGGGTGTCCCCGTCCTGAATAAAAGTGTTGGAATCTCCCATGGAGATAATGATCTCCCGTGTCCCGGTAATGCTCATTCCGGTGAGAATGGATATGGAGTTGTCAGGGATGGCAACACGCCTGTCGATGATGCATGATACGAGTATGTGGCCACTGCCGTCGGGTAAAAATCGGATACGGTCAACCTGCCCGATGTTTACCCCACTTAAGGAAACCGGATTGGATTCAATTAACCCGGTAACATCATCGTAAGTGGCATAAAAGGTGATCTGCCTGGTAAAGATATCTTTCCCTTTCAGAAAGTTAAGTCCCCAGATAAACAGGAGAATTGTTGCCACGGTAAGTGCTCCTATCTTTACTTCTCTTGGTATTTTCAACGTAGTAATAGTTTTATGATCAGGGATTCTGAATGTTTTGATTTACAAGCCTGAGTGCTTCTGCCGCAGAAATGCGTTCATTGTTTTTGAATGCTACTACAAAAGCATCATGAAATCCAACCTGCTGTATATCCTGTTGTATGGCAATGGCAGCCTCCATGGTTGGTTCATTGCCCACGGTGTATTTGTAAAGCCCGTCATGGAAATAGTAGCTTACATTCTCAAGCCCCCGGAATTCGGGTGCATCCAGTGGTCGTTCTACTGATGTGGTTGCGAACTGTACCCTGAAGCGGACACCATTATCTATTTTCGGCTGATGTTGAACTGTTGGGTTTCCAGATTCTTGAGTGCTTTGAGAATGTGTAGTACTGCTTTCGCTGCTGCCCGAAGTTGCCGGCTCAGGGGTAGTAGATCGACTGCTGCCATTAGCCAGTTCCATGCTTTGAGCAGCCAGGTTATCCTGATACTCTTTATAATCTCTGAATGCACGGAAAATGGCTGATGCAATATGAGCCTGTCCTCTTTCAGATATCAGGTATTTTTCTTCATTGGGGTTACTAAGGAAACCCGCTTCTACCAGTATTCCCGGCATGGTAATGTTGTACAGCACGAGAAATCCGGCTTGTTTTACACCGCGGTCATTTCTTCCTGCCCGTTCTCTGAACTGATCCTGCACAAGGGATGCCATTACCAGGCTCTGGTTGAGGTACAGGTTCTGGAAAAAGCTGAAAATGATAGTGGCTTCATCACTGTAAGGGTCGTAGCCATCGTATGTTTCCAGGTAATCTTCTTCAAAAAGGATCGCAGCATTTTCTTTTCTCGCCACTTCAAGGTTTTCTTTGGTGCGGTGCATTCCCATTACAAAGGTTTCTGTTCCGTATGCCCGGTTCGATCTGCTGGCATTGCAATGAATGGAAATGAAAAGATCAGCCTTGTTTTCGTTGGCAATCTGGGCGCGCCGGTGCAATTCCACAAACTCATCCGTTGTGCGGGTGTAGATCACTTCCACATCATCCAGGTACTTTTCAATATATTCGCCCAGTTTCAGGCTGATAGCCAGTACAATATCCTTCTCTTTTGCCAGTGCACCTATGGCTCCGGGGTCGCGGCCCCCATGTCCGGGGTCGATAACTACTTTGCGCACAAAGCCATGCCTGTCGGCCAGAGCCTCAACAGGGATAAGCATCAGCAAGCCAAGTATACCAAAAATTATAATCTTTCGTTTCACTTATTATTGGTGGTTTTTTTATAGTTTTGCGCTTGATTTCTGGCAATT
>SLIL01000234.1 GCA_007135645.1 Bacteroidales bacterium | reverse complement strand
TTATTAAGCACTGGTTTTGCTCAGGGTCAGCATCAGGTGCAAGGCACAGTTTCGGATGCTTTATCCGGTGAGCCATTGCCAGGTGCCACTGTAAGGATAAAGGAAACGGTCAGCGGTACCATTACAGATGCAGACGGACGATACAGTATTGATCTGGCAGATCCCCAGGGAGTCATTGTTGTGTCATTTATGGGATACCTGGAAGAGGAGATCCCTGTTTCTGGCCGCAATATGATTAATGTATCTCTTCATCCCAGTGTACAGATGCTTTCGGAGATGGTGGTGATCGGGTATGGCGTTCAGCGGAAAAGTGACCTTACGGGTGCGGTGTCCATGATTGGATCCGATGAGGTTAGGCAGTCGCCGGTGATCGGGGTTTTGGAAGCAATGCAGGGCAGGGCGTCAGGTGTTCAGATCACCCAGAGTTCGGGTGCTCCCGGCGCGTCTCCGCAGATTCGTATTCGCGGAACCGGTACCATAGGCAATGCAGACCCTTTGTATGTTGTTGATGGGATGACGGTGAGCGATATTGGATTTCTTAACCCCAACGACATTGAGTCCATAAGTATCCTTAAAGATGCCTCTGCTGCAGCTATTTATGGTGCCAGGGCTGCCAATGGTGTAGTGCTTATCGTTACACGAAGAGGCGAGGAAAGCGACCGGGCGCGTATTTCATTTAATTCCTATGCAGGTGTGCAAAACATAACCACCCCTTACCAGGTGCTCAGTGGCAGGCAACATGCCGAACTAAACATAGAATCTTTTGCAAATATGGGTGCTCCGCATGCATCCCCCTTTCATGCAAGGCTATTCGACCCCGAAACCCAGGAGTATGATTTCTCAAGGCTTGATACCGAGACTGACTGGTTTAGTGAGATTTCCCGTTTGAACGCGCCTGTGCAAAATCATCACCTTTCAATTACAGGTGGTAGCGCAGCATCAAGGTATCTGGTCTCATTTGGTATTTTCGATCAGCAGGGTACCATCAATCATACCAGTGCACGCAAATATACATTTCGTCTCAACAATGATCTGAGGTTAAACAGCAGGCTGACCCTAGGTTCAAACCTTGCCCTGGGCTCTTCTTTGCATAAGGGAATGCGCGAAAACGATCGGTTTGCGCCTATCACAGAGGCATTCCTCATGGATCCCAATACCCCTGTTTATGATACCCTGGATGCCTACATCTGGCGGTCGGGGCCAACCATTGTAAAGAACCCGGTGGCAAGCCAGATCGTTGAAAACAGTGTGGGAGAAACGACGTACAATGATCTCAGGGGAAGTGTTTTTGCCGAATACGAAATTCTGGAGAGCCTGAAGTTCAGGTCTCAATATGGCCTTACATACTGGCAAAGCTCCAATCATATTTTTCTTCCCACCTACGAGATGCGGCGCGCCGATCAGCGACGCGAATCAGCAGAGCTTTACCTTAACGACCGTGGGATGTATAACTGGTCAGTGGAAAACACCCTTACCTGGAGTCAACAACTGGGCGACCACTCCCTTACGGCACTGGCAGGTTTCTCAGCTTATTACGACCGGTTTGAGTGGACTAACCTCGGCAGAACACGCTTCCCGTCCAATGCCACTAATTTCCAGCATTTGTCTTCGGCCCTGGATCCCGGTGCGTCGGCTGAAGGCTCTTTCATAGAATCTACCATGGCTTCATTTTTAGGAAGGGTGATCTACAGCTATCAGGGCAGGTATAATGCAACCGTTAGTATGCGCCGTGATGGTTCTTCCAAATTTGGTCGCGAAAACAGGTACGGAAACTTCCCCTCTTTTTCATTGGGATGGCGAATCTCGGAGGAGCAATTCATGCAGAATTTAACCGTAGTCAACATGCTGACTCTTCGCGGTGGCTGGGGGATCATCGGGAATAACCAGATCCCTGTCAACCAGTTTACAACCCTTATCAACGTAGAGCCTTATCTCAGATATCCATTTGGTAACCAGATCTTTCCAGGAGCTGCTCCTAATAATGCCGGCAACCCTGAAGTAAAATGGGAAGAATCTATTCAAATGAATATGGGCCTGGATCTTGGCCTGTGGGATGACCGGTTGCAGATGAATTTTGATGTTTTTGAAAAAAACACCTCCGGGCTTCTTGTTCAGGTGCCTGTGCCAATGCTGGTGGGACTCATGGAGAACCCAACTGTAAATGCAGGCAACATCAGGAATAGGGGTTGGGAATTATCGCTCAGTTACCGGAATTTTGACAACCGGTTTAAGTATGAGATCAACGGCAATGTCTCGCACATTCAAAACATGGTTACAGAACTGGGAAGAGGCGTTGAATCCATCATATCGGGAGAGAATGTAACAGAGGTTGGGCAACCTATTTCGAGTTTTTATGGTTGGGTTGCCGACGGTATATTCCAGAATGAGGATGAAGTAAGCGCACATGCTTTTCAGCATAACCGCACCGCCCCTGGCGACATCAGGTTCAAAGACCTCAATGGTGACGGCATTATTGATGCAAAGGACAGGACATTTCTTGGGAGTCCATTCCCGGATTATGTTTTCGGTTTGGGGACAAACCTCTCTTATGGATTATTTGAGTTTAATGTATTTCTGCAGGGGATGTATGGTAATCAGGTGTATAACCAGCTTGCCAGGATCACTTCGGTTCCCGGAAGGGACAATATGAACATTGGAATGCTGGATCGCTGGACAGGCGAAGGAACAAGCAATACTGTGCCCTGGCTTACGGCTGCCGATTATAACAACAATGCAAGGATGAGTTCCCGATTTATTGAGGATGGCTCTTTCCTGAGGATCAAAAATGTTCAGCTTACATTTTCTGTTCCCGAAAGATTTGTTCGCAGGGCCAATATGTATTCATTAAAAGTATACGTAGCAGCCCACAACCTCTACACCTTTACCAATTACACGGGAATGGATCCGGAGATAGCCCGCGATAACAGGTTTTATGGTACCAATGAGCTGGTGCTTGGTGTAGACCGTGGCAACTATCCTGCAGCTCAGACATTTATTACCGGAATTGAGGTGTCATTCTGATTGTCAAAGCTTTTACATGGTGCGTCCATCATTTAAAAGTGATAAAAGATATTCATAAATCCCGATGATCTTCTTTAACACTAACCACGAAAAAAATAAAAAAATGAATAACAAATATATCACATTGTTTTTAGCATTGGCGGCGATTCTTTTCAATAGCTGCTTGTCTGATTTTCTTGAAACGGAAATTCAGGCCGATATTGTAGTTGAGAACTTTTATCAAACCCCTGACGATGCCCGTATGGCCGTAACGGCAGCATATTCGGTACTAAACAATGCCGCCATTGGGGGAGCAGGCCCCCGCCAATCAGGTGCCATGCACAGCTGGAGTTATCTTGCAATGGGTGACTGGTCGTCTGATGATGCAGAAGTGGGTGGGGCAAACATTGGCGAAAGCCCCGGAGGACAGGCCATTGCGTCTTTTTCACATAATTCCGGAAACGGGTTCTTCGAAAATTTATGGAAAGAGGCTTTTCACGGTATTTACAGAGCGAACCTGGTATTGCACCACATACCCGGTATCAACTTTGATGGCAGGCAGGAACCTTCAGGTTATGATCT
>SLIL01000340.1 GCA_007135645.1 Bacteroidales bacterium | reverse complement strand
GGAATAGGCCGACAGGCCATACAACCCCAAAAAGGCAATAAAGATGCAAAGCAGTGCAAAGATCCCAAAGAAAATACTGGTTACCCTTTGCGAATGATACATGTTGGCAATGAGCTGATCAAGGAAATAATACACAAGAGGATAACCAGGGCGCTCCTGTTCCCATACCTGCTCAATGGTTTGCATGGCAGCTTTATGATTATCCGGGTTGATCTTTACATTGAGATAAACGGCCTGTGAGGCCATGGGGTAAATGATCAGGGGTGGAATGGTTCGTTTAAGGGAAGAGATATGAAAATCACGCACCACACCCACCACTTCTCGCTCTCCGGTATTGGTTCCGTCGGGCCACACCAGGGTCATGTTTACTTTTTTACCCAAAGGTTCATTCCAGCCAAATAGTCGCTGGGCTGTCTGGTTGATAATGACCGAATGGTGATAATCCCAGGGGGTATCATAGGAAAAAGTCCTTCCTTCCAGTAGCTCAATATTCATGAAATCCAGATAATTATCGCCGATCTGGATGATATGGGTGGAGATAGCTAAAGGGCCTGCGGCAGTATTTACTTCGGCAGCGTTGGTGTATGCAATGCGGGAAGGAAAATAATTGGATAACGCCGCAGAATGGATGTCAGGATGCTGCAGCAATTTTTCTTTTAGGGTATGGGCCCCTTGCCTGCTCAGGCTGTCCTTGAGTTCTATGATCACCATATGGTCGCGATCAAAGCCCAGGTTTTTGTTATGGATAAAATGAAGCTGCAGTGTTACCACAATGGTTGCAATGATCATAAACACCGATATCACAAACTGTATAACAATCAGGATCTTTTTCAAACCCAGAGTCTCTTTGCTGCTCTTGTATCTGATGGTGAGTATTTTAAGCGGGGAAATCCCGGAGTAATACAATGCAGGATAAGCTCCTGCAATGATCCCGGTAAAGATTGCGATCCCCAGGAAAAGAGAAATCAGCATCCGGTTTTCTAAGATATTGATGTTTAGTGGCGTACCCAAAAGCTGATTTACAGAGGGGAGGCTCACCTCCAGCAGAAACAGGGCAAGCAGAAGGGCAAACAAAGTGGTTAGTACCGATTCGGCAAAAAACTGAAGCATAAGGTTTGTTCGCCCGGCACCCAGTACTTTTTTCATGGATGTTTCTTTCCCTCTGCTGTTTGCCTGGCTCAGCGACATATTGGTGTAATTGATGGATGCCAGGACCAGCAGAAATACCCCGATCAGCGTAAAGATCCTTACCAGCAAAGGGCTCATGATCGTAACCGTATTGGTTTGGGTTGTCATTTCATATCCCAGTTTACTGGTAAGATGAATGTCGGCCAGGGGTTGAAAAACGGGTTGCAGATCATCATATACAGATTGATCCCCGGAATATTCCCGGTAAAACGCTGTCCATTTCTCACCGGCAAACTCCATGGGATCAAAATCGGGGTCTGTCTTTACATATACCCATACGATGCGGTATGCCGGGTTGTGTTTTAGGTATTCCCAGGTATCTCCATGCTGAAAACCTTCGTGGAATAGATGGTCGAGCTGGTAAAAGGTAGAAATGGGAAATAAGCCGTCAAACTGAAGATGGCTGGTGGGTTTGGGGTCAGATACCACTGCGGTGACTGTGAAATGTCCGGCCCCTTCTATTTCAATAGCCCGGCCATAGGCACTTTCTTTGCCAAAATACCGCTCCTTCATGCGTTGGGTAAGCACCAGCGAGAAGGGTTTGGACAGGGCTGTTTCGGCATTGCCCTCCAGAAAGTCAAAGGTAAACATCCTGAAAAACGCCGGGTCGGTGGCAAGCACGCCATTTTCCTGGAAGCTTTTATCCGCATAGCGGTACACCAGGTTGCGAAAAAAGAACTGTACGGGAAAGATCCTGGCATAACTGTTAAAACCCGCAACATGCTCTACCAGCAGGGGCCCTATGGGGATTGAGTTCATGGCAATCAGGTGCCGTTCCCCTGCAAGGGAAATATCGGTGCCTATGCGATAGATGTTCTCATGGTTTTTGTGATGCCTGTCGTAACTGGTTTCATAAGCCAGGTAAATAAAGATCAGCAGGGCTGCGGCCAGGCTCAAAGACAGGCTGAAGATATTAATAAAAGTGTACTTTCCTTCCCGGAAAAGCCTTCGGAAGGTAAGCCTAAAACCATACAGCCAGGACGTAAACATGAGTTTAATAATGTGAAATCAGTTTGCAAATCTACAGCAAATTATTAAACCCTCGTTGAAAACTCTTTTTTATAAGGTTGTTAATCGAATATGTTTTGATAATTCAATAGAATTCAATTAGTTGCGAGCTTCCCGCATAGGCGGGATTGGGGGGTATTGCCCTTTTCAGAGTGGTTTCATTATTGGAATGCCGAAAGAGAAAATGCATCACTCATCCACCTGCTAAATAGCGTTGAGTAATGCTTATTTGCTGCTGATCCCCAGGTTGTTCAAAGCAATTACCCCCTCTTCGCTCAGGTCAAAACAAAAACTTATGGAGCAAAGCTGATCAAACCTGAATTCAGGGTTGAGGCTGGCCAGCCGGGCCAGGGAAAAGTAAATGTATTGAGGGATAAGCTCGTCCTGATCAACTCTTTGCATAAATGCAAGCTTTGTGAACCGGCGCTTCAGACGGGGCTGCACAGGTGAAAAGGTACTCAGTGGAATAGCGATCTCATGGCCATTGGAATCCGTAAACCGTATGGTAAAATCGATGAGCTTCTCTTCTTCTTCATCTCCATTGTCTTCTTCATCCTGGGAGGGATCATCCTCTTCTGCTCTTTCATCAGATTCTGCTTCATCTTCTCCATTCTCATCGTTCTCTCCATTTTCATCATTTTCGCCATTGGGAGGGCTTGCCCATTCATTCATGGGAGCGATGGAGAAGAAGATCTGGCTTGTTTCTGTAATATCCAGTGTTCCTGCAGGCCAGGTGATGGTGTATTCCGGATACAGGGTGTCGCTTTCGGTGGTATTCCAGCCGATAATCACGCCCCTTGAATCATGGTTCCCCCATATCAGGGGCAGCTCCTGTTCGCGCCAGATGCTCAGATCGGTAGTGCTGATTTTACTCTGGGGCAGGGTGCCGGTGGAAAGATCCAGATCTTCCTGGTAGGAGCAGATCATAGTTTCTCCCGATTGTCCGTAGTGGCTGATATAAATGGTCTCGGGGAGCCAGTGCCGTGCTTTGCGATGATCCTTGAACATGGGGCTATAATCCTGTTTACCTTTGAGGGTAGCCTCCAGGAAGGCCCCGATATACACTTTTGCAATCTGTTGCTGATCTTCCTCGCTGATGAGTTGCGCCAGGTTAAAGAAGTTGATACGCGGGCCGGGAAAGTCGGTTCTGCCCCAAACACTGTTAAATTGGCCATGATTGGCATTCCAGATATAAACCCCTGCTTTGAAACCTTCAAAATCATCTGAAAACTGAAGACGGTTAAAAAGACGTAACCCCAGGTAAGAGCTCAGGTCTGCATCATGTGAGCCTTGCAATACCAGGAAATTAATGTCTGATAAAGGGGTGCGGATATTTGCCGGCTGATACTGGCCATCTACAGGAGCAATGGATACGATGGAGCGGATATTG
>SLIL01000058.1 GCA_007135645.1 Bacteroidales bacterium | reverse complement strand
ATAAACATTTATAAACTAAAAATCAACAAATCATTAACTTAAAAATTGAAGAATATGAGAGTTCGTTTCGGAATGCTTTTTACACTAGGGCTATTTCTGCTGGCATCCCATGGATTCAGCAGTACCCCAAGAATAGAATTTACGGAATACACGCTGGACAATGGTCTGCATGTGATCCTTCATGAAGACAATACCACTCCCAATGTGGTGGTAAACATCATGTATCATGTGGGGTCGAAGAATGAACATCCTGATCGTACAGGCTTTGCGCACTTTTTTGAGCATCTTATGTTTGAAGGCAGCAAGCATATTGACAGGCATGAGTTTTCTGAAATTGTAGAGATTGCCGGTGGTTCGCTCAATGCTTTTACCAGCTTTGATGTTACCAACTACTTCATCCTGTTGCCATCCAACCAGCTTGAACTGGGATTGTGGATGGAAGCAGAAAGGATGCTACACCCCAAGATTGACTCCATTGGTATTGCCACACAAAAGGATGTTGTTACCGAGGAGATGAAACAGACACGTGATAACCGTCCCTACGGAAGATTGCTTATTGAATCGGTAAGCAGACTATTCACTGAACACCCCTATCAGTGGGATGTTTTGGGTGCCGATCCCCACATTCGCAATGCAACCGATGAAGACATCAGCTCATTCCATGACATGTTTTACGTTCCCAACAACGCCGTGCTGGTTGTTTCAGGTGATATTAATAAGGAGCAGGCCAAAGCCTGGATTGAAAAGTACTTTGCAGATATTCCCAGAGGGACCAAAGAGTTTCGCCGCCCTGCTAAGGATTTGGAGCCGCGCCGCACGGTTGAAGTAAGGGACACCGTTTTTGATGATATTCAGATTCCCGCCGTAGTGCAGGCCTACAAGATCCCTGCACAGGGTACTCCTGACTTTTATGCTGTTGAAATGCTTGGCACACTCATGTCACAAGGGCAGAGCAGCAGGCTCTATCGTCGCCTGGTGGATCAGGAACAAAAGGCATTGCAGGTCATGTCGGTTCCACTTGGACTGGAGCACCCGGGCATGAACCTTACTTTTGCCCTGGCCAATATGGGTATTGACCCACAGGACCTGGAAGCAGTCATCAACGAAGAACTTGAGAGAGTAAGAACCGAGCTGATCAGCGAAGAGGAGTTGCAAAAGGTGAGGAACCAGATTGAAAACCAAATGGTAAACAGCAATACCACCATTGCTCGCAGAGCTACCAACCTGGCCAGTTATCATTTGCTTTATGGCGATGCTAACCTTATCAATACGGAGATAGAAAGATATATGCAGGTAACCAGGGAAGACATTCTGCGCGTTGCCAATGAGTACTTCAGAGAAGACAACCGGGTAGTGCTTTACTGGCTGCCAAGAGGAGCTAGTTAATTAATTTTCTCCAACTCACTGCAACAAGACATCGATCATTTAAACGAAAAAATACAGAATAATGAAGAAAATAATTTTAATCTTTTTAGTTAGCTTTTTTGCTGTATATACAGTAAATGCCCAACTCGACAGAAGTCAGCGCCCCCAGCCAGGCCCCGCACCCACTATTCAGCTGGGAGATTTTGAAAGTTTTACCCTTGACAATGGCTTGCAGGTTATTGTTGTGGAAAACCGCCGTATTCCGGTTATTTCCTTCCAGCTAACCCTGAATATCGACCCCTACACCGAGGGTGATGCCAAAGGTTATGTTGACATGGCCGGCCAGCTTATGCGCGAAGGGACTACCAACCGCTCAAAGGAAGAGATTGATGAAGCCGTTGATTTTATCGGGGCCAATCTTTCAACTTTTTCTACCGGGATGTTTGCCTCTTCCCTTACCAGGCATTCTGATGCATTGCTTGACCTGATGTCTGACATCCTGCTCAACCCTACCTTCCCGCAGGAAGAGCTTGAAAGGCGTATTACCCAGACCAGATCGGGGCTGCAAACCATTCGTACCGATGGTAGCTCCATTGCCCGCAACGTGTCCATGACCCAGACTTTTGGCCCTGATCATCCCTATGGTGAGGTGGTAACCGAAGCAACCCTGGACAACATCAATGTGGACCTGCTGCGAAACTATTACAATACCTACTGGAAACCCAATGTAGCCTATATGGTTATCGTAGGGGATATTGATGCTGCAGAGGCCCGCAACCTTATGAACAGATACTTTGGTAGCTGGCAAAGAGGAGATGTACCTACGCATACCTATCCTACTCCCACTCCACCTGCTGCCCGCAGGGTAGCTTTTGCTGAAAGACCAGGCGCAACACAGTCTGTTGTTCAGATAACTTACCCGGTAGTCTTACCTGTGGGCCATGAAGATGCCATTAAGGTAAGTGTTATGAACGGTATTCTTGGTGGAGGAGTATTCTCAGGCAGATTAATGCAAAATATCCGTGAAGATAAAGGATGGACTTATGGTATACGCTCAAACATTACCAATGACAGGATTGTAGGACGCTTTATTGCTTCTACTGAAGTGCGCAACAGCGTTACGGACAGCACCGCCATTGAGATCCTGGGAGAAATGAGCAGGCTTATCAACGAGCCCGTTACAGATCGCGATCTTGAGCTGGTTAAAAACTTTATGACCGGCCAGTTTGCCCGCTCGCTCGAGAGCCCGCGCACCATCGCCAACTTTGCGCTCAATATCAAAAGATTTGGCCTGCCTGAAGATTATTATGCTACCTACCTGGAGAAACTTCACGCCGTTACCATCGAAGATGTGCAGCAAATGGCACGCAAATACCTCAAACCAGACAACTCCATTATTGTAGTTGCCGGGAACAAGGCTGATGTAGTGGAAAGTCTGGAGAAATTAAGCCATACAGGTACTGTTGAGATTTTCGACGCTTTTGGCGCTCCTTTTCAGGAAAGTGCTCTTCGCGAAGTACCAGCAGGATTTACCGCACAGAATGTATTTGAAAAATACATCAACGCCATAGGCGGAAGAGAAAATGTGAGCAACATCTCTGAGCTCAAAATAGTAGGAAAAGCCAGTGTACAGGGTATGGAAATCACCTTGACCAACTTCATGAAAGCTCCCAACAAAGTCCGCTCAGAGCAGGCTATGGGCGCACAGGTAATGGGAACACAGGTGTTTAACGGCGAAAAAGCGATCATCTCGCAAATGGGACAAAAAATGGAATTTACTGAAGGGGCCGAGTTTGATGCTTTCAAACTTCAATCCATGATGTTTATGGAGAAGGACTATTCCAAACTGGGCATGAATCCCGTTTTGCTGGGCATTGAAACGGTAGACGGAAAAGATGCCTACAAAATTGAGATTGAAGGTCCGGGAGGCACAAAAGTTTATTACTACTACGCAGTAGAAACCGGATTAAAGATCAGGATGGAAACCGGAGAAGGATTCAGCACATTCAGTGATTACAGAAAAGTTGATAATGTGAAGTTCCCTCATGTTCAAACACAACAGATGGGGCCCATGATCATCGAGGTTGTAACCCAGGAAGTACAGATCAATCCTGGATTTGACAGTTCATTATTTGAATTGTAATCCCCTGATCGAAAAATAACCTTTTAAAAGGCTGCCCAATCCGGGTAGCCTTTTTTATTGCACTTCTTTTTTGCACTCAATTTAATTCTGGTCTGAATTTCAGCATTTTGCAACCTTAAAATAAAAACTTCCGTATACCCCTGAAACAATTATTTAATTGCTATGAAAGAAATCAGGCAACTTTTTATCGTTTTGGGTATCGTACTGGCTCTGTTAATAACCCCGGGATCCAGGCTGATTGCAGGCCAGGAGCTCCAGCCAGGCAGTATACAATGGCATCCGTTTGAGTGGCATTACGGGCAAAATGCTTTTTTTGAAACCATCCCCAACAGGGTTATGTTGGGCAATTTTAATATTGGGGGGCTTCCTGAAGTGCAACCCTTTATAATCAGCCTGAACAACCTGTTCAGTTTTGTTTACGAAAATGCATGGGAAGGGATGGTTTTCCGTAATCAGGACTTTGCCAGACGCACAGAAACCGTTACCCGTGTGGGAAATATCCGGGAACGGATACTGAGAGATACTGAATTCAGCATCAACCGTGCTGTGGTTGGCACGGAAAATCTGCGTATCATCCCATCAGAAAACGGCAATGGAGTGATACGGGGTGTATTAGGATTTGGAATGTTTCATCGCAATGGGCAAATACTGATCATTGACAACAAAGGCTCACGGTTTGCCAACGTTGAGGCATTACCCGAAGAAATGGAGCAGGCCATAGATTTTGTCCCCATGAAGGTAGAAATGGGATACCTGGTGATCCCGGTAACCATCGGCGGACGTACAGTAGAAATGTTTTTTGACGGAACCACCCGTCCTGCAGTAGTATTTTATCATGGCCGCACTTTCCGCCAGCTTGCCTCTTCGAGGCCGGCAGCTGAAGAACTTTTGCATACTACCTTAAATGACGAGCTGCTGCAACTGGAAGGGTTTGAACCACAGGAAGATATCTTCTTTCAATCGCTGCCACTAAGCAAACTTGATGTTTATCGTTCTTCTGAGCGCGCCCCATCAGGGATCAGGGGGCGTATCTCACAGGAGCAGTTCAGTGAATACATCATGGTATTTGACTATCGCAACGGCAGATTTGGCATCTGCAAACCCGATGTGCTGGGCAAGTAAAGTAATTATCACTCCTTCTCCGGTTCCTTTGAAACCGTGCTTTCAATACTGCCTTTGAAAAGCCGGGTGGTTATGGTATCCCCTTTTTTCAGCTGTCCTGCATTGTTAATACTTTTGCCATTGTATGTGGTAATTGAATATCCCCGCTTTAATACCCTTAACGGATCCAGCAGTTCCACAGCCCTTTCCAGTCCTTTCAGCCGGTTGTTGTTTTTAACCCTGAATTGCGCCACAGCACCCGAGAGCAGTGATACCTGATTCTGAAGCAGGCAGTCCTGGTAAAACAACGTTTTAGGAGCAACCAGCGATAAACTGCGGGATAAACCATCCAGCAGATCCTTTTCTTTTTGCTGCAGAGCTCTTACCTGGCTTACGATGGTTGACGATAACGACTGAAGCCTGCTTTTTTCACCGGCAATTGAATAGCCAGGCAACCTGATTACAGAAGATCTCAGATGGTTGAGTTTTTGATCCTGAAATGCCAGATAGCTCTTTGCTCTTGACAATACCACCGAGGCTGCTTTTGCTACCCTTTGCTCAAACCCCCGAAACTTATCCACGATAAAATAGGCCACATCCGTTGGGGTGATCTTGTTGGACCATGCCACCATTTCTGCAATGGTCTCATTGGTTGCATGACCTATACCTGTTATCACGGGCAATGGGAATGTGGCAATTTCGCGGGCCAGTTTATAATCATCGTAACAGTTCAGCCCGATATCGCCTCCTCCGCCTCTTATAATTGCCACCATATCAAATCTGTTGATGGCTTTTCTTATGATCCGCAGTTGGGAAATGATCCCCTCAACCGCCTTATCTCCCTGTAAAACCGAAGGAAACAGAAAATGCCACCAATCGTATTTTTTAGCCTGGTTTTCCATGATCTGCAAAAAATCATGATATCCTTTGCTGGTTTCCACTGATATTACCGCGACCCTTTTTACCAGCAAAGGCATCTCCAGCGACTTATTCCGGTCAAACACCTCTTCTTTTTTAAGTCTATCTATGTTTTTTGACTTTTCCAAAGCCATTTCACCCAGGGTAAAGGATGGCTCAACTTCCCAGATCTGCAGCGACAAGCCATACACAGGATGGTAGCCTACCGAGGCACGAAAAAGGATAGACATCCCTTCGCGTAACCCTTCGCCTGTTGCATTTATAAACTCCTGATTGATCCTTTTGAAGTCGGCTGCCCATATGGTTGATCTCATCTGCGCCTGTATTACATTACCCGATTTATCCACCAGCTCCGGATAACAATGCCCGCTGCGCGGATAAAAATTCAACTTTGCAATTTCTGCTTTGATCCAGTAGGTTGCAGTGTATGTTTTTTCAATTACTGAACGCAGACTCTTGCCCAACTCAAGAAGGGTAAATATTTTTCGACTCTCTTCCATAGAATTATTTAGAGTTTATAAAGTAAGCACAGCAAAGTAAATGAATTTATATGCCAAGTCGCTGAAGAAGATTTTTAAAATCATCTGATCGTACCGGCTTGGTAATGTAGTCATCCATTCCCTCGCCCATATACCGTTCACGATCACCAGCCATTGCATTGGCACTCAACCCCACAATGGGTGGCAGATCATGGTAAAGTTCACGCAGTTTCCTTGTAGCCGTTATTCCATCCATAACAGGCATCTGGATATCCATCAGAACCAGATCAAATAATTCAGGTTGATAGACTTCCAGGGCATTCAGCCCATTCTCAGCAACCGTTACTTTATGCCCCAGGGAGGCAAGAATAAGTTTAACAACCTTCTGGTTGACTTTCTTGTCTTCAACAAGCAATATATTCAGACTTTGATAATCATCGTGAGGGTCAGGTTCCCTTATTTCTGCCAGTGTATTTAAACTTGATAAAATACGGGCTTTAAAAGTAAACCAGAAAACACTACCCTTGTCAAGTTGACTTTCAACACCAATATTGCCACTCATGAGCTCTGCCAGCTCTTTGCAAATGGAAAGGCCAAGTCCGGTACCCTCAACAAGAATATTCTGGCGTTTACTGATCATGTAAAAAGGCTTAAAGAGATCCTTTGCCTGGTCAGCAGTTAAACCCGGCCCCTGATCGTGAAGTAGCACCTTGAAAAGCATCTCATCCTCCTTTAAAACTTTTTCCGTTTTTATTTCAAGAGTAATGGTGCCTTTACATGCATATTTAACTGCGTTAGAGATAAAATTGGTAATGATCTGGAATATCCTGTGTCTGTCGGCAAAAACAGCTTGGGGTAGTTCTTCAAGGCCGCGGATCTGGAAACTGCAGCTGTCTTTATTCTTTGTGATGGCATTAAAAAGCTTTTCTGCCTGCATAAAAAGATCTTTAAATGTAAAGCCTACAGGATGCAGAGAAACAACGCCTGCTTCAATACTTGAGAAGTCGAGAACCTCATTGATAATTCCCCTTAAATTCTCCACCGACATTTTAATGGTTTCCAGGTAATCTTTTTGTGTTTCATCCAGCTCAGTTTTATCAAGCATCTCTGTCATCCCTGCAATTCCGGTTAAAGGGGTTCGTATCTCATGGCTCATCTGGGCCAGGAATTTTTGTTTAAATCTTGCGTTTTCATCGGTAATAAGAATTTTTTGCTTCAACTCCTCGTTCAATTTACTTTCAGTAATGTCTCTTCCTACTCCGATGATCTCGGTTACCTTTCCATTTTCGTCTACCAGGGCAGTGTCTACCCATTCCAGCCATTTCCAGCCATTGGCGGTCATGGCTCTTTGTTCTACCTCGCAATAATAGGGTGGCTCGTAAAGCTTTTCCATTGCCCTGGCTGTTGGCTCCCTGTCATCAGGATGCACCAAAGGTAAAAATGTATTCCCGATTAGTTCTTCGCTTGTTTTTCCAAACATCTTGCAATAGGAAGGACTAACATAAAGAAAACGTCCCTTATCATCCACCTTTACAACAAGGTCTGTCTGGTTATCCACCAGCAGACGGTATCTTTCTTCACTTTGCCTGAGTGCATCCTCAGTTTTTTTGCGCTCGGTGATATCGCGCCAGCTGGCATGAATTATCTTTTCCTGTTGAAAAGTAACCAGTGTCATGACCACCTCGGCATATACCTGGGCTTTGTCTGCTCTTTCAAACAGCCACTCAAACCTGCTGCTTCCTCTCGCTATTGCCTGCCCGATCCAATAGTCTGCCAACTCATCCGACGCATCTTTTTTTCCTGATTGATATTGAGGAGATAATTTGGCAAGATGTTTGCCTGCTATTTGCTGCTTACTGGAGTACCCAAGATATTTAAGAACTGATGGATTGCAATCCGCTATTTTTTTGTCCCTTATCAGTACAACCGGATCGGCAGATTGAAGGAAAAGGCTCTTAAAGGCCTCCTCTCCTTTACGTGCTGCCAACTCTGATTTACGTTTCTCTTCCAGCAATTCTTCCAGCATTTTGTTTGCCGATTCGAGTATGGCACTCCTGAATTTTAATTCACGATTCTTCTTCAGGATCTCTTTGCGCAAAAAAACAACCAAAAAAACCAGGAAAACGGCCGAAAGGGTAATGCTGATAAATATCCAGTTGCTGTAAAAAGCCCTTGAAGGAGGCTTTTCAACATCAAACCACTTGTTCAGACTCTGGTAAAAAACGGAACGTGGATTGTTTTTTAGCTCGAACAATATCCGGTCAAAATTTCTGATAAACTCATCCGGAACGAAAGCAGAAAATGCAAAGTGAAGATTTACAGGATTAAGTATCAGGGAGCCGGGAATCACAAGCCCTGATTTGTGAGCCGAGAAATAGAAAAACCGATCGGCAAGTAAGACATCAGCTTCACCAAGCATTAAGCTACGCACTGAACTGGGATAATCCTCAAAGAGGACGATTTCATATTCAATACTCAGATGGTTTGCAAACCCACTTTCAAGATATTGATGCTGCAAAGAGCCTTCCAGCACTGCGATCCTTTTCCCGGCAAGATCCGAAAGAAAATTCACCTCATTCCCCGGCATAGAAAAAAACTGCAGCCAGGATTCAATAACAGGAATACTGTTAAACCGGAATAATTTTTCTCTTTCGGCAGACCAGGCCACATCAGGCAAAATATCAATGGATCCGTTTTTCAGATTCTTAAGATGCTCATTCCAGGTACCCTCAATATACTCAATATGAATTTGTTTTTCAGCGCCAATGGCATTGGCAATATCAATGAAAAATCCGGATGGCTTCTGGTCCTGATCCACGAAAACTTTGGGTGCATTCTCGTATACGCCGATCCTTACCATGCTGCCTCTGGTTTCTGTGAAAATTACCAGCAACAAAACTGCTATCAGCAGATATGCACGATATTTTGACCCGGATGCACTCATTTGCTTTCGTTTCAGTGCTTTTTAAGAAAATAATCAGAATCTTAACCAACACAATTCATTTCTAAAAATACAAAAAATTAAACTCAACCATAAAATCTCATTGATTGTTGTGTAATAATAATTGACCGCATAACATGCTGAATGCAAAACTGCAACTGCCAACTTCCTGATTTTTTATAGTCTTACACTGCAGCATTACCATTGCCACCCATGGAAGATCAGCACGGTATTTTAATGGTGATTTTCCTGGTGACACCTGATTTTTGATCTAATACCATTAAGCCATCAAGCGAACCGATTCTCTTTCTAATATTCTCAATCTCAATATCTATTGTTTTTTGTCCAATTACTTTTGCTTCGGGTAAGTAATTGCCGGCATGAGAGAAAGTTAGGCACAGTGAGTTATTTTGAGCAAACAAGACTATGGCTATGCTGGGGGTACTTATGTATTTAATTGTATGCTCTATGAGTTTATGCACTGCACGGTATATTATGACACTGGTAATTCTATCTGACTCTACCAGAGGTTCTTCCACGGTAAGGGTAATTTTTGAAGTTCCATTTTTATTGGTTTTGGCAACAATGGAAGAGAGCGCTTTGACCAGGCCAAAATCATGGATTATGCTGGGCATAAGGTCATTGGCAATATTCCTTACCTGGTTCACTGCATTATCAATAAGTCCGTCGCAATAGTTGATCACCTCCAGCTCAGAAGATTCAAAGTTTTTCAGGGATTTAATTCGGCCCATACCCATTTTTATGGCCGAAATTAAGGGGCCAATGCCCTCGTGGAGTTGCTCCGCCAATCTTTTCTTTTCTTTTTCCTCAGCCCAGAACACCTCTCTGGCAATGGTTTTTTCAGCAAGTACTGACTCGGTTACATCACGGGAGATACAATTCACAAATACACTCTTCTCTTCCTTAAGAGAGAACCCTTTAACTTCATGGTATTTCCAGTTTCCTGCACTGTCCTGTATACGATAGGAGGAAATAAAGTCCTGATTTTCTTTTTTTGAGGTATCCACAACTATCTTTCGGAATACCTTTAAATCATCAGGATGGATCTGTTTAAAAAAGCCCAGGGGGGCTAATTTATTGGAAGGAAATCCCAGATGGTTTTCCCAGTTGGGAGAAATATAAACAATTTGCCCCTGGTTGGTTATTTTGACAAAGAAGTCAGTTGATTTTTCAACAAAATTGCGAAACCGCTCTTCACTTTCTTTTAATGCCTGCTGTGCATTTTTCAGATCAAGCTCCCGTTGAATATCATGATCCAGTTTGGCCACTACATCGGGCAGTCTTGAAATCAGCGAACGATCTTTAATAAGGTAATCAAAAGCACCCAGCTTCATCATATCTACGGCAAGCTGTTCATCTCCCCTCCCTGTTGAAACAATAAACGGGGGCATATCTATATTTGCTTCCATGATACCGTTTATTATTTCCTTACCGTCCATATCGGGCAGGGAATAATCAAGGATGATCATATCAACAGGTTCCTTCTTAATCAACTCAAGGGCCCGGCTGCCGCTATCGGCAACCAGGGTACGGTAGCCGTTGTCAACAAGTGTATTGCTGATCAACTCAGCAATTCCGGAATTATCCTCTATGATCAGGATCAGCTTCATCTGGATACTGTTTGATTAAAAAGAGTTTACTATTATTATGCTAATCATGTTATGTTTTTTCAATAAGAGCAAATTGCTCATTGAATTCAAAGATACAAGAATGTGACAGACACATCCCCCTTTTGCAAATTAAAAAAGTCAATTTTTTCAGGGTACTCTTCCTGTCAGTCCTTTGCCGAAGACATCAGGTTGAGCTTTTCAATAATTGCCTGCAGTTGCTTTTGCGATACCGGTTTGGTAATATATTCATCCAGGCCTTGCTTCATATACTTTTCACGATCCCCTTCAAAAGCATTTGCACTTAATCCAACCACCGGGGGCAATTTGGAGTACCTTTCCCTTAGTTTTTGTGTGGCCGTTATCCCATCCATTACCGGCATCTGGATATCCATTAAAATAAGGTCGTAGAGTCCTGGTTTATAGTCATTTAACGCCTCTTCACCATTGTTCACAATGTTTACCCTGTGCCCCATGCTGGCAAGCACCAGCTTTACCACTTTCTGATTGATCACCTTATCTTCGGCATACAGGATATTCAGGCTGCACTTTCTGGTTGCAATAATAACTTTTTCTTCATCTTTTTCTCTGGTAAAATCAAGAACCGCTTTTCTGGCATGGAATGTAAACCAGAAAGAACTACCCTCGCCCTCTTTACTGGTTACCCCCATGGACCCATTCATTAACTTAACCAGCTCATTGGAAATTGATAAACCTAAACCTGTACCTTCAAAGTGCCTTTTGTCTTCATGATCGATCTGGCTAAAAGGTTTGAATAATTTATCCAAAGCTTTTTGTTTAATGCCGATACCGGTATCATTAACGGTAATTTTCATGATAAAGTCATTCTCATCTATCCAGTTCACCACTTCCGCCGTAAGTACAATCTGCCCTTTTTCGGTAAATTTAATGGCATTAGACACCAGGTTATTCAATACCTGAGATAAACGTTGTTCGTCGGCCTCCATAAAATCCGGTACATCCGGGTGAATATCTGTTTTCAGCAACACATCTTTCTGGCACAACGCCTGGTAAAGGTTGCGCGCATTGGTAAAAAGGCTGTTGGTTTCAAAAACAAGTTTTTTCAACTTAACCTCTCCTGCTTCGATTTTGGAATAATCAAGAATCTGATTGATAATTACACGAAGATTTTCTGTTGAAATTGTAAGGGTATTTACAAAATCCTGTTGTTGTTCATTCAGGTCAGTTGAAGATAATAGCTCAATCATTCCCAATACTCCGGTAAGAGGAGTGCGTATTTCATGGCTCATATTGGCCAGGAAATTCTGTTTAAAAGTGGCTGATTGATTGGCAACAAGAATTTCATTGCGGAGTTTTTCCAAATGTTTACGTTCGGTAATATCTCTCATGATCCCAAGGATCAGATTTTTTTCACCAATTGTACTCAATTTGTTGGTGCTTACTTCCACATCTATGATCTCTCCCGAGGATTTAATAAGTTGAAATTCATACGTGCTGGGTAACTCAACCCCCTCTGATCTTGCTTTTCTTCTTTCCATGCCTAAACGACGGCTTTCGGGGGCAAACAAACCAAACAAATCAAAATCGGGTGCTGTTAACTGCTCATAGGAATAACCTGTAATCTCGCAAAACCGTTGATTAACGTATTCAAAGCTGGAATCGCGCAACAAATAAATGCCATCAAAAGCATTTTCTGTAAGAATACGGTATCTTTTTTCAGATGCTTTTAAAGCCTCCTGGCTTTTCTTTGGCTCTGAAATATCCTGGTATGTTCCCAGAACCCCTATGATCTCACCTTTGTTGCTTCGCAAAGGGACCCTGGAGATATTCACCCACCTTATATTCCCCTCAAGGGTAGTTTGTTGTTCTTCACTGTTGAAAACAGGGTATCCCTGCCTTATTATCTGCAGATCTTTTTCTCTGTAATCTTCCGACTTATCTTTCCAGGGAAGCTGTTCATCATCCTTACCAATAATCTCCTCATGGGTTTTAAGTCCTGCATCTTTAATAAATGCAGAATTACATCCTTTGTACTTCAAATCAATATCTTTCCAGTAAACCCTTACATTAATGGAGTCAAGGACTGTGCGAAGCATTGTTTGCGATTCGATAAGGTTTAACTCGAAAAGCTGTTTTTCAAGGGCACTGAGCAAAAGATCAGCAAATACCCTTAACAATTGCACTTCAAAATCCTTCCATTTGCGATGCACTTGTACCGAATCAAAACCCACAAAACCATACAACTCTGCTTCTGCAACCATCGGTACCACCACCAGTGATTTTACACCCTGGGGTTCAAGAATCCCTTTTTCTACACTCCATTCTTCAGGGAGTTGCGACACATCATAAAAGTCAATTACATTAAACTGTTTCAGATGATTGATCCACTGAGGAATTTCAGAACAGGGCAGGTGCTTAAGAAACTCTTTCTGTGGCTCTATTCCTTCGGCACACCACTCATGCGTATTTCTTGCAACATTTTTATCTTTATCAAGCAAAAAAACATAAGCCCTGTCGGTTTTGCAAAACGAACCCACTTTCCCAAGGGCTTCCTCCAGCACCTGGTCGCAGTTTTGGTAAGTGATGCTCACAAACCTGGAAGACAATCGCGACAAAAGTTTTTCAAACCCTTCCCGCTCTTTCATCTTGATTTCCAGCTCCTTCTCAGGGGTAATATCGGTCAAAACACCCGTCCAGATAATATTGTCGGGGGGGTTAAGACGGGGCAGGGAGGCGTATCGCATCCACCTTACCTCGCCACGGCATATCATACGGCCTTCCCAGTGAAATGGCTTGATCCTTTCTATGGCCTCAATGTTTGCATTCATAAAACCATTCCTGTCGTCCTTATGAATGGCCTGAAACAAGCGATCGGGGTTCTCAATCAGCTCATTTTTTGAAATCCCTGTAATATTTTCCAGTTGTTTACTGATAAAAGTAAATTTCAGAGGTAACATCTCTTTT
>SLIL01000402.1 GCA_007135645.1 Bacteroidales bacterium | reverse complement strand
CTGTCCCGTTGTTTTGTTGTGGTATTATCGGTGAGTTTGCCGGAAAACGTCTGTGAAAAAACGGATTCCGATATTCCATATATTTAGCCTGAGAAGCGCCTTCTGGTGCTTCTCAAACTTGCTATTTTAAGGTACTCTTAGCTTATTCCCCTTTTAAAAAAGCAATCAATAGAATTCACTTGATACTATACCCAAAACCCAAAAAGCGATTCATTTTTTAATTAATATGGGTTCAATACCTTCAGTCCACTTATAGAATTAAAATCCCTTGAGTTACGGCTTATAAGTGTGAGGTCATTTACGAGAGCAGTAGCAGCTATAATGGCATCTGATTTAGCTGCTTATTAAGTTCTTCTGCTCGTTCCTTGGTAATTGCGCCTCGCAACCTCTTCGAAAGTTTGGTTTTCTCTTCTTCAACACTTTCATTAATTACACGAATAATATTCGCAAGCTCAAGTTCTTTTAGAAGCCTTAAAGCATTATCATTCTTAAGCTCTACAGTTACAGTTTTCATTAAATTACCTCCTTGGTTGTTTAATCAATCCTCAATATTATAGAGGTTTTTGCCTTATTACAAATATACGAAACACGTCTGATAATTACTTGTCCAGATTTCAAATTTTGTTGTAAAAACTTCAAAGCCAGAAATACTGAATCTCCAGTTTATGTTGTTTTTCTAAGGTTTTATTTACGCTAAGCCTCAATAAGTAGATTACCAGTGGTGTAGATTATCTGGATGTTAGTAGACTAATTACTGATTTGTCAAACCATCCCTTGAAATTCAAAATAATAAGTTCCCATATATTTGATTTAATAGGATCTTGTTTTAAACCTCCCTACCCCAAAAAAACTTTCGTTAGTAATCATTAAAACTATTAAGTTACTACGGGCTAATAAAAAAAATCTTTTATCTTTGAAACAAACAAGACCAAACATTTTAATAGTGCTAGCAAAAAAAACTCATTTTTCCTCAAGTGCCTGATAAGAAAGCGTCAAGTGCAAGGCGGGCGGTGACTGAAAAACAGGAGTTTACTTTTCGTAAATGACTGTTTTGAAGGCAAGCCCAACGCAGCAATTGGCGTTTTCTTGCAGGCACTTAACAAAACACACATTTTATGAATTTCGAACTTAACGACCATCAAAAAGAAATCCGAAGGATTGCCCGTGAATTTGCAGAACAGGAATTGCTCCCCGGTGTTATTGAAAGGGATGAAGCCGGAGTATTTAATATGGATCATTTTGAGAAGCTCGGTAAAATGGGCTTTTTTGGTTTAATGGCGGATGAAAAATATGGAGGAAAAGGGTTGGATACCGTATCCTTTACCCTGGCCATTGAAGAATTGTCGAAGGTTGATCCGGCAGTATCCGTAGTATTGTCGGTTTGCAATTCACTGGTAAACTGGGCCATTGCCACCCATGGTACGGCTGAAGCAAGAAATAAATACCTTCCAGAGCTGGTTACAGGCAGCAAGATTGGTGCATTCCTCCTTTCAGAGCCTGAAGCAAGTAGTGATGCCGCTGCCCAAACCACCAAAGCCGAAGACAAAGGTGATCACTTCCTGATCAATGGCACCAAGAAATGGATCACCAATGCAAATATTGCTTCGGTTTATATTGTTATAGCCCAGGGTGACCCAACCAAAGGGGCCAGGGGTATCAGTGCCTTTATTGTGGACAAGCACAGCCAGGGGATAAGCCTGGGGCCCAATGAGGATAAAATGGGGATGCGAAGTTCAGATACCCATTCCGTTTATTTTAAGGATGTGAAGGTGCCCAAAGAAAATTTACTGGGCCGGATAGGGCAGGGGTTTACCATTGCCATGAAAGCCCTGGAGAGCGGAAGGATTGGCATTGCTTCCCAGGCAACTGGCATTGCCTCCGGGGCTCTGGAGCTGGCAGTAAACTATGCCAACCAGCGAAAAACCTTCGGTACCGAGATCATCAACCACCAGGCCATTGGTTTTAAACTGGCCGATATGGCCGTAAAAGTGGAGAATGCACGCAACCTTTACCTTAAAGCGGCCTGGCTTAAAGATGCCGGGCAACCCTATGCGCTCGCAGGAAGTATGGCCAAGCTGTATTGTGCCGATATTGCCATGGAGGTAACCACCGAAGCAGTGCAGGTACATGGGGGCTACGGCTACATAAAAGAATACCGCGTTGAGCGGCTTATGCGCGATGCCAAAGTAACGCAGATCTACGAAGGGACATCCGAAATACAAAAGATTGTTATTTCAAGGGCACTGGCCCGGGGTTAAGTTTCGGGTTGGCTATTTGCCCTTTACAGGCACAATACTTTCATATCCTCTTTAATCCTTTATTTTTTTACCTTTGATGCTTCAATTATCGAATTGGAGGGATTGCATTGCTTTGTCAAACATTTAAGTCAGTTATATGCAAAGAATATTGATAACCGGAGGAGCCGGTTTTATTGGTTCGCACCTGTGCGAGAAATTATTGAACGAGGGAAATGAAGTCATTTCACTGGATAATTATTTTACCGGCAATAAAAATAATATCCGGCATTTGCATGCGAACCCCTACTTTGAAATGGTGAGGCATGATATTACCAGGGATTTTTATGCTGAGGTGGATCAGATCTATAACCTGGCCTGCCCTGCATCGCCTGTTCACTATCAGTACAATCCCATTAAAACCATTAAAACCTCGGTTATGGGCTCCATCAATGTGCTGGGCCTGGCAAAAAGGATGCGGGCAAAAGTGTTGCAGGCCTCTACCAGCGAAGTGTACGGTGATCCGGAGGTGCATCCCCAGGTGGAAGCGTACTGGGGCAATGTAAACCCCATTGGTATCCGCTCCTGTTATGATGAAGGAAAGCGGTGCGCCGAAACCCTTTTCATGGATTATCACCGGCAGAATAGAGTAAGGATTAAGATCGTAAGGATATTCAACACCTACGGCCCCCGCATGCAACCCGATGACGGCAGGGTGGTTTCCAATTTCATTATCCAGGCACTTCAGAACAAGGATATTACCATTTATGGGGATGGCTCGCAGACACGAAGTTTTCAATATGTGGATGACCTGGTGAACGGAATTGTGAAGTTCATGGATACTCCCGATGAGTTTACCGGCCCTGTTAATATCGGAAACCCTGATGAATTTACCATTAAGCAACTGGCTGAACTGGTAATCAGGCTTACAGGAACCCAGTCAAAGATCATTTATAAACCCCTGCCGGAAAATGATCCGCTGCAGCGAAAGCCCGATATCTCATTGATTAAATCTATCATAGACTGGGAGCCCACCATTCAGCTGGAAGATGGTCTTAAGGAGACCATCAGCTATTTTAAAAATGTCTTAAAGTTATGATAGCCAGGATTTTAATCCTGGTTAAAATAATTGTTTGCTAACTCCCGGTGACCAGCCTGGGTTAAACGATCAGGTCCGGATCGATACTTTCCTTGTACAATAAGTGGTGAATTGCAGTGAGCGCGTTTAATATTCTGCTTCCCCAATGATTCTCAAAGAGCTTCTGCAGTTCAGCCACCGCAGCTTCCTTGCTTTGCATGGGCGCTTTCTGGTATAGCACCACAAAATCTTTCATGTCCTGGTAAATGTCAGCAATATTGTCGGAAATGCTGG
>SLIL01000150.1 GCA_007135645.1 Bacteroidales bacterium | reverse complement strand
GGAAACTCTTGAGGTGACAGTAGAGCGAAGCATGGCTGATGATGAAGAAGTGCTGGTAACCCTGGTTTCCAGTGCTCCGCAACGTGCCTTCTATCCCTATTATTTAACGATTGCAGCGGGCGAAACCTCAAAGGTTGTGGAAATAGAACTCAACCAGAATTCCATACTTGAATTGCCAAAAACGGTAAACGTCACCGCCAGTGCAGACGAATATGCTGCTGGTACGGCATCATTTACCCTGCTCGATCATCTGACACCGGATTTCCACCTGGAGATCGCCCCGGAGATCATCTCTTCCCTGCCCAATGATTATGCAGCATGGGGAACCGTTATCCTTTCAGAAGAAAGCAGCATTTCCTACACGTTTAAAATCCAGTCGGATGCAACGGATAAACTCATTTTACCGGAAGAAGTTGTTATTCCTGCCGGTGAAACGGAGGTAGGATTTAGTATCGGGGTTCTTGAGAATGCCTTGAAAGAGGGGAGCGAAGAAATTGACATCACCGCAGCCCTGTTCCTGGAAAACTGCAACTGCTTCATGCCCGGATCTGCCGGTGGCACTGCTACCCATACCATTACCTTGACTTCAGATGTGGGGCCTATGCTGTTTGTTACAGCCAATCCGCAACTGGTGGCCGATGGGGTTGAAGCAGCAGGTGTTATTCAGGTAAGTATAGAAGAACCCGCTGAAGCCGCCACACAGGTAAGTATTTCCCTGGTGCCTGAGGGCATTATCGATGCACCCGAAACGGTAACCATTGCACAGGGTGAAACCATGGCTGAGATCAGTTTCAGCAGTATTGCCGGTGCAGTCCCTGAGGGTCAGACCCGTACCGTTAGTGTACTGGCCGAAGCAGATGAATATATCACAGGTAGCCAGTGGATACTGGTATCCAATGCAAGCATGCCTGATCTGCTGGTGCACTCCCTGCAACTTTCGGAAAGTGTAGTGTCCATTGGCGATGAGATCGAACTGGAAATTGAGATATTTAACCAGGGATTAAGCACCGCTGCCAACGGAACCGATGTGATGGTTTACCTCTCACCAACTCCCACCATGGGAAGCCAGGCCATATTGCAATCCATAACCCATACCCCTGAACCCGTGCAGGAGGGCTCATCTATTACCATGAATGTGCCTCTGGACCTTTCAGGGTACATCGGGGATTATTTCGTGATCGTTGAACTGAACAAGCAAAGGCTGATCAGTGAATTGCTATATTCCAACAACCTTTCCAATGCCAAATCCCTGTCCATTCAGCCCGATTATTATGCAGTAGCCATGGTAGACGAAAGTGTTTACAGCGGCAGTGACCCCATTGAGATTTATGGTTATGTGAGGGATTTTGAAGAACAGCCTGTTGTGGGAGAAGAGGTGGATGTGTACGTTGTGGTGAAAGGGATACGCAGGATGATGCGCACCACAAGCGATGAAAACGGCGACTTTAGTGTTCATTTCCAGCCGGTAAGCGGTGAGGGAGGCGATTATCACGTGGGGGCATCCTATCCCGGACAAAATCTGGATGAAGCACAGGATGAATTTTCCATTCCTGGGCTGCGCTACGTAGGTGACCCTGTTGTGTGGGACCTGGTGGTGGATGTACCCTTAGAAGGAAGTTTTACCATTGAAAACCTGAGCAGCCTTGGGTTGAGTGGGGTGGATGCTGAGGTGGTTTCTGCTCCGGAAGGGATCGAGATCACTTTCAATGGCCCTGTAAGCATTTCCGGCAACGCAACCGCGGAATTATCTTATACCATTCTGGCGCATGAAGTTTCAGAACAACCGGAATACGAAAAGGTGAAACTCAGACTTACCTCAACCGAGGGTGCCACACATCGCTTTGATGCCTGGTCGTTCAGTAAATCGGAGGAAGCATATCTTACTGCTGCCCCCGGAGCTATGGAAACTACTGTTTTGCAGGGGTATGGCAACATCAGGGAGGTTACCGTTACCAATATCGGGGAAGGGGAGACCGGGATGGTGGTTTTTGATGTGCCCGATCTGCACTGGATCACCATGATCAGCGCAGATACCGTGGAAAATATTCCTCCCCAGGGGTCGGCGGTGTTTACCATGCGGGTAAAGCCTGATGCCGAAGTACCCCTCAATGTGCCGGTGACAGGCAATTTTGCCGTTATCGCTGAAAATGCCAATACCCTCAGCATTCCCTTTATCATTGAACCGGTATCTGAAAATACCGGCGACCTGCTGGTGGATGTGGTAAATGAATACACCTACAATACCGAAGAAGCACCCCATGTGGAAGGGGCCCAGGTAAGTTTACGGCACATGTATACCGGCGCAGTGGTAGCAGAAGGTATTACCGGATCTGATGGGGTGGTACTGTTTGAAGACCTGCCTGAAGGATATTACAACCTTCTGGTTTACAAAGAACTTCACGAAACCTATTTCAATACCATTTTTATCAACATGGGACAGGTAAACGAAGTGCTGGCATTTATCAGTTTTCAGGCTGTTTCCTGGTTCTGGGATGTGGTGCCCACGTTTATTGACGATGAATACGAAATCAACCTCATTGCCGAGTTTGAAACCCATGTGCCTGCTCCTGTGGTAATTATGGATGCACCTGAGAATCTGCCCGACCTCTCGCCTGGAGAATTTTACCCTTTTGTGATCACCCTGACCAACTATGGGTTGATCACGGCCAATAATGTGCGCCTGAATTTTACCGATAGCGGCCCCTATATTTTCAACTATATGTTTGATGAGATGGACCTGCCGGCACAATCCAGCATTCAGATTCCTGTGATCATGGAGCCTAATCCGGATGGTTCAGACAAAAGCAATCCCCCATGCTGGTTTTATGTTGAAGTGCCCTATGAATATGAGTGCGGGCCTGTAACGGTTACGGGTATGGCCAAGGAGCGATACTGGCTGGGTGGCCCCCATTGTGTAGGTACCACCTTTGACCCCACTCCCGGAACAGGGTCTACCGGTGGTTCTGCCACTGCCGGCGGTGGAGTTGCTACCCTTATTGGCTATTTTGCCGGATGTGATTGTGCTTTTGAGCAAATAGAATGGATCATGTCCTGTATATTCTGTAATCTTCCAGGGGTGGGAGCTTTATGTGTTCCCTATAATGTTTATTCCTGCTTTACCGGGGTATATGATGGTTGTTATGGCAGTGTGATGCAACTCAGCTGTGCTGAGAACGTGATCCGATGCAGCCCCGATCCTGTCTCCTCTGCAGGTTTCTGTATATACGATCTGCTAACCGATCCATGTCTGCTTGGACCTCCGCCTCCCGGCACGCCAGGTTTCCCTGGTGGTACAGAAACTATGGGGATGATGCATGATGGAAATAATTTTGATTCGGATTGCCATTTTGGCAGCGACCCGGCTACACGCGAAGCCCTGAGAGGGCTGCAGGGGCAGGCTGTTATGCTTTGGGAGATCCAGTATATTGCAATCAAATGGGCCTATGAACTCTATGGTGATTCTGTATGGTTTGATGCACCGGACGCCGAGCTGCAATATTTCCGTGATTATATGGAAACACTGGATCTGGACAACCACATTTCCATTACACCTGAGCTTATTGAATACACACCTTCCAATATTTCTGAAGAGCAACTGGTTGCATATATCCAGCGCAGAAATAATACCCTGGACATGGAAAACGAACTGGACTATGATGCCACCAATGTGGTTGATATAGCCAAAATCGACTCGCTCAATAATCGCGTCCATGATATTGAAATGGAAATCCAGGCTATGGGGTACGCAGACTCATTTGATATGCTGGAGGATTTGTTTACCAACCTGAACCAGATGTATAGCAGTGGCGCAACCATTGTAAAAAGTGAAGAACAGGAAGCTGCTCCGCATGCACCTAGAAATTCTTCTGCTGCCGTATGTGCAAGGGTAACCCTGAGCTTTTCTCAATCCCTCACCATGACGCGTGAAGCCTTTGAAGGGACGCTGACCATTTCCAACGGCAGTGAAGAGGATGCCATCGAACAGATTCATCTTGACCTGGAGATCCTGGATGAAAACGGGGTTAACAGCAACCACCTTTTCGAGATCGTGGTGCTTTCCCTGGAAAATATTACCGGGATAGATGGTGGAGGTGTGCTTGAGGCAGGACAAACCGGCACCGTGGTGGTGCAGTTTATCCCCACTCAGCAGGCGGCTCCTTCGCATCCTGTATTTTATAATTTTGGAGGCAACTTATCCTATCTCGATCCGTTTGCCCAGGATATGGTAAGCCATTTACTCTTACCAGCTTCTTTGCAGGTAAATCCCAGCCCCGATCTTTATATTGATTACTTTATGCAAAGGGATATCCTTGGTAATGATCCCTTTACCGATGTTATCGAACCCAGTATCCCTGCCGAGCTGGCAGTAATGATCAATAACAAGGGTGCAGGTACCGCTATGAATGTCAATATTGAATCGGCACAACCCGAGATCATCGAAAACGAAAAAGGACTGCTCATTGATTTTGAAATCATCGGTTCCAGCCTGAGTGGCGAGCCCACCCAGCTGGGTCTTATGAATATTGATTTTGGTGACATCGGGCCAGGCGAAACAGCCATTGGGCAATGGTGGTTTACCAGTACCCTGCTCGGGCACTTTATCAGTTATGAGGTATCCATTGTTCATCTAAACAGCTTTGATAATCCTGATCTGAGCCTGGTGAGTGAGGTCAATGTGCATGAGCTGATCAGGAGCGTACGGGTATATGGCGATCTGGACGATGGTATAGACGACTTCCTGGTAAACAATATCCCCGACCTGAACGATTATCCCGATCATTTATACTATTCGCATGGAGGTTCTGATCCGGTCCATGTAGCCGAATCATCGGAAACGGACGGGGAGGTTACCCTGGAAAATCTAATTGTGGAGTTAACCGTAGAACCCTCTTCAACCGGGTGGAATTACACCCGTTTGCCCGATCCCGGCAATGGTAATTTTCGTATTGTAAGCTGTGTAAGAGATGACGGGCAGGAGATCCCCCTGAAAAACATCTGGCTCACCCACGTGAGGATCCCCGATGGCGGATTGCCCATTTACGAAAATAACATGCACCTGGTTGATATTTTTGACTCTACCGAAGAGGTGCGTTATACCGTAGAGTTTGAATTCATTGAACAGGATCTGCCTGCTGTAACAGAAATCAATGGTGTACCTGAAGACATTACTGATTTCCCGGTCACCCACCTTGAGGTGGTATTCAACAAACCCATTGATCCCACTACGTTTACTTACGAAGATATGACCCTTCGCAACCAGGGCGGTGATAACCTCATGGATTCGCTGGTAACCATTGAGCAGCTTCAGGACAATGTGTTTGAAGTGGATCTTACCGGAAAGACTGAACTGTTCGGGTTGTACAGCCTTATTGTGCAGGCGGCCGGTATTGCTGATACCTTTGGTAATTTTGGGGAAGTTGGGAAACAGGTGTTCTGGATTCAGGGGATGAATGTGCCCGCTGTGGTGAGGTTCTTCAACTATCCCGCAATGTCAGATGAACCCGTCGATTCGGTGTATGTCTATTTCAATATGCCCTTGTTGGAGAGCACCTTTACCCACGAACAGGTTGTAGTTACAAAGGTTGGTGGAGCAGAATTCACTTCGGAGGATATTGAGATTACCAGGATGGATGAGCTGGGCAGGTTGTTCCGCATCAGTGGCCTTGCCCCGCTGAACCAAGAGGAAGGATTGTATGAACTAACCGTGAAAGTAACGGAGATCACCGGCGAGAGTGGCGAAAACGGCTTTATGGATCAATCAGTTGAATGGGTGCTGGGAGACCTGCCCGATGTAATTGTTGATGCCGGACCGGATGGCGAAATATGTGCTTATGATAGCTTCAGCCTGCATCAGGCATTTACCAATGCATTTGATTTTGAGTGGAGTGGGGGTGATGGTTTCTTTACCGAAGCAGATGAAGCACTGGTTTATACACCGGGAGTGACAGACATAGCCAATGGAGAAGTGGAGCTGTGCCTTACCGGATTAAACTCGGATGGCGATCCTGTGGGTACAGATTGTTTGCTGCTAACCATTCACGCTATACCCGAAGTCTCTCTGCCCGAATTTGAATCGGTTTGTATCAATACCCCTGCATTCCAGGTTATTGGAGGTACACCCGAAGGGGGTGAGTACAGCGGTGATTTTACGGGTGATGACAACTGGTTTGACCCTGAAATTGCCGGTCCCGGTGTTTACACTTTCGTTTATACCTATACCAGTGAATTCGGTTGTATGGGGGCAGATACGTTGGAAATAGCCGTTCACGCGATCCCCGAATTTGATTGCCCGGCTTTTGATCCGGTTTGCCAGGGCAGTGATGCCATTGTACTGGAAGGGCCCGGGGTTTATCTCAATGCCGAAGGAGAGGAAATCACCCTCTTTGATCCTGCAGAGCCGGGAATCTTCAACTTTTCTTATATTGAAACCAATGAGTTTGGATGTGCCGATACCTGCTATTTCAGTATTGAGGTGCTTCCCTTACCATTTGAGGCATCCGCTATTTCCGGTATGGATGAGGTTTGCCAGGAAACAGGCCCGGTGGTATATACCGTGGAAGAAATTGAGCATGCCGACAGCTACATCTGGACCCTTCCCGAAGGGGTAACGGGCGAAAGCCAAACCAACAGTATCGAGGTTGACTTTGGCTCTCTTGCCCAGTCCGGAGAGATTACCGTCAGAGGGGTCAATGATTGCGGTACAGGCACTGAAGCTGTGCTCTTTGTTACGGTGCATGAAAAGCCCGCTACTCCTGTGATTACCCTTCTGGATGATTACATTCTGGAATCAGATGCCCCGGATGGCAACCAGTGGTATAACCAGGATGGTGCCATTGAAGGTGCCACAGAACAACAGTATGCTGTTACCGAAGATGGGGATTATTATGTGGTGGTCACCCTTGAGGGATGTAGTTCTGAAATGTCCAACGTTATCAATGTCGTGATCACCAGTGTGGATGTTGCTGATTTTGCGGAATCTTTAAAGGTTTATCCCAATCCATTTACCAATGAGCTTGTGCTGGAATATACCCAAGCATCAGCTGAGATCACTTTCCAGATAATGAATCTGGCCGGCCAGGTGGTGTATTCAGGAGTGTTCTCTGAAAAAACGGTCATCAATACCTCGCACTTTGTTCCCGGGTTTTATGTGGTGAAGTTTGAGGATGGTACGAGTATTTATTTCAGAAAGGTGGTAAGGGATTAAAGCCGGGTGGCAGGTTATCCGGGCTTTACGATCCTTTCGAGTACTTCGTTTTTCTTTTGCCTGGATATGGGGATGGCTGAGCTGCCGATCTTTATTTCATTGCCCACAATGGCAGTTACCTGGTTGATATTTACCAGGAAGCTTTTGTGGGTGCGGATGAAGTTGTTGCCAGGCAATGTGTCTTCCATGTTTTTCATGGTCATCATGGTTACGATCTTCTGCCCGGAAGTGTGGATCACTACATAATTCTCCATGGCTTCCACATAGGTGATCTCATCAAAAACCACCCGTTCGAGCTTGTTGGTTGTTTTTACAAAAAAGTATGCAGGGCTGGTTCCGGAAGAGGTGCCGGTCCTGTTTTTCAACAGGAAAATGTCGCGGGCTTTATTTACAGCTTTCAGGAACCGGTCAAAGGGGTAAGGCTTTACCAGGTAGTCCACCACATCCAACTCGAAGCCCTGCAGGGCGTAGTTAGGGTATGCCGTGGTGAAGATCACCATAGGAGGCTGGGAAAGGGATTTGAGAAAATCGATCCCCGTGAGCCGGGGCATTTGTATATCGAGGAACATCAGGTCGGGGGCATGGTGCGAAATAGCATTGTTGGCTTCCAGCGCATCTTCGCAGGTAGCTACCAGCTGAATAAAGTCAACCTCTTTTACATAGCTTTCCAGGCCGCTGCGTGCCAGGGGTTCGTCTTCCACTATTATGGCTTTGATCTTTGGGTTAGTCATCAAACTTTAGTTTTAATGATACTTCATAGCTGTCGGGCCGGTCATTGACAGTGAGTGTGTGGGCATTGGGGTAAAGCAGTTCCAGCCTTCGGCGAACGTTCTTCAGTCCGATACCCCCGGGCTGGCCCGCAGTGCGTGCGGCATATTCGTCCCGGGTATTGAAAAAATCCGCCACCAGCTGCGGCCCGTCCTTCATCAGCCTTACCCGGATGATATTGGGCTGGTCGGGATAGGAGGAGATGTGCTTGAAGCAGTTCTCCAGAAAAGGGATGAGCAGCAGGGGAGCAATCTGGAATCCTTTCATGTCAGCACTTTTCTCGTATTCAAACACCAGCTTTTTTCCTTTTCTCAGCTTTTCCAGTTCAATGTAGTTTTCCAGGTAACTGAGCTCCTGCTCAATGGGGATGCGTTCGTTACCAAAGTCGTACAATTGGGCCCGCAGCAGGTCGCTGAGCTTAATAAGCGTTTCAGAAGCTTTTTTGGGGTCCTGCCCGATGAGCACATATACGCTGTTGATGGTGTTAAACAGAAAATGGGGGTTAACCTGGGCTTTGAGGAATTGAAGCTCCGATTCCAGGCGTTCCTTTTCCTTTCTTTCATTGGCGCGTTGGCCCCGGTAATTGTCAATCAATACTTTTACGCTCAACATTATGGAGACCCAGAAAAGGTTGCTGGTGCCAAAAAAAACCAGCCAGGGAAATACAGCCCCGTCGAAAGCATCATGAAACATGGAACCCAGAATCCAGTTAATTGTTCCATACATAAAAAGCACGGATACCAGCAGCAAACCGGTAAAGGCAAGAATAAATCTGAGGGGCTGTCGTTTCCGCCAGAATTTCGGGATCAAAACGTACTGGCTGATATAGTAAAGGGAAGCATGGGCAATCCCGTAAACCAGGGTTACCTGCATCAGGTCGGTAATGTTTTCATAATAATTTTTGTACACCTGGATCCATCCCACATAATATACGATCCAGAACAACACATGGTGTAATTTGTATTTCAGGAATTTTTTACCCATTTTGCAGCTGTTTATGATTTGTTGTTGTTTTCAGAACGCGGTTGACGGGGATTTTATGGATAATCGGCGATAGAGAAAATCCGTTTAAATCCAGCGCTAAGCGGAATTTAGCGTTGCTGAGCTCCCCCGCTAAGCGGAATTTGCAATTCCGCTTCTAAAACCTCTTTCATCACTGAATTTCTAATTTCATTAATTTCCTTGCGCTGTCATTAGCCAATGTTGTTCTGTTTGAAATTTCTGCGCAGCGCTGTTCTTATCTGTGATCATTAATTCTACAAAGGTTGTCGGTGTGCTGCACCTGTAATATATCAATTAAAAAAATCCGTGCAAATCCGTTTAATCCGTGTTATCCGTGTTCATAAAAAAGAATTGATTATGCACCAAAAATACGACTATTTCCAGGGTGCGATCCGTAAAATTGACCATCGGTTTGATTTTGCTGACCAAAGTTAATCAATGAAAGGTGAATGGGAAAAGGGCAGAGGCAGAATGTTTCAAGCTTAGCCATTAATCATTAAAATGCATTTTGTCAATGAAATAGGTCTGCATATCAATGAAATTTTAAGGGGTGAAACAGCTACTGTTACTTTGCCGGTGAAAATGATCAAAAACCTATTGTTTCACTTAAAACTTAACATGATGATAAAGCAAGTTTTTGTATTACTGATTTCTTTTTTTCTGGGAATTTATTCCTCCACGGCTGGTAGCGCTATTCTAAGTGTGGAAACCCGTGGGCAGGGCCATCCCATGATCCTGATCCATGGGATGTCTTGTTCGGCTGATGTATGGGACGAAGTAGCGGCTTATTATGAAGATCGTTACGAGCTTCACCTGGTCACCATTGCCGGTTTTGGCAATCATCAAAGTGTTGAAGCACCCCATGTTCTTAAGGCCATTCGGGATGCACTGCTTGAATATGTGAAAGCGGAATCCCTGAACAGGCCTGTATTGATGGGGCACAGTATGGGTGGTTTCCTGTCATTGTGGGCTGCTGTGGAGGCGCCAGATGTATTTGGAAGGATTATCAGTGTGGATGGGTTGCCCTATTTTCCTGTACTTTCCCAGCCCGGTATTACTCCCGAAACCGCAGGGCCTATTGTAGAAATGATACAGAACAACATTAAAAATGCTACACCTGAGATGGCCCGTTTTTCGCAGGAGATGATGATCGCCAGCATGATCGGTGACCCGGAAAAAAGGCCCGCCGTTGTAGAAATGGGGATGAACAGCAACACCGATGTGATTGCCCGGGCCATGGGCGAAATGTACACCACCGATATTCGCCAGGAGGTAAAGGCCGTTGATGTTCCTGTGCTGGCGTTTGGGTCGTGGTATGGGTACCGTCAGTGGGGAGTAACCAAAGAGTCTGCAAGTGCTGCTTATCGTGCCCAGTTCGACGCCATGCCCAATGCCACTTTTAAAATGGCCGAAACCGCACTTCACTTCATCTTTTATGATGAGCCGGAGTGGTTCTTTAAGGTTGTGGATGGGTTTCTGGCGGAAAGGTAATTATAAGCTGGATAGGTTTTTGTCGGTTGAACGTGATTTACCCTTATCTTTGCAGAAGATAAGGGTTTGTCCATTTTCTACCCCTGATCGTGATATTTAATTGGCTATTGCCCCTTTATCTAAAGAACCATTTGCTCACCATAAGCTTCAATCCCATGTCCACCACTATTTCTTTTGCACAAAACCCCCACCTTGAATTTAAAAAGGTTCTGCACCAGCGTGTGGACAATTATTTTAAGGAAACTGGGCTATCCAGGAATTACAATAGTGCCATGGTATTCAAGACTATAGTAATGCTTTCCATTTACATTATTCCTTTTGTAGTGATTCTTACTGTACCGCTTCCATTCTGGACGGTTTTAGCAGCCTACTTTCTTATGGGCGTTGGGGTTGCCGGTATTGGAATGTCGGTGATGCACGATGCCAATCATGCAGGCTACAGCGAAAATCAAAAGGCAAATCGCTGGCTGGGCCTAACCATGAACTTTATAGGGGGTGATGCATATAACTGGAAAATTAAGCACAACAAGCTGCATCATGTTTTTACCAACATTTATGGCAAGGATGAAGATATACAAAGCCGTGCGGTATTGAGGTTTGCTTATGCTGCTCCTTTGAGAAAATATCACCGGTTTCAATATATTTATGCATGGGCCTTCTATGCGCTCATGTCCCTTTCCATTGTTATGTTGGATATCCCCAAACGCTTCATCTACCGGCGTAAAGGGGTCACCAATATTGCCCCTTATCGGTTTCGCCGTTCCCTGGCCTGGCTTATAGCGGGCAAACTGGCTTATTTTTTTGCATTTTTCGGGCTACCTTTATTACTGACAGGACTGCTATGGTGGCAGGTGATTCTGGGCTTCCTGGTCATGCAATTTACTGCCGGCATCATCATGAGCATAGTTTTTCAATTGGCGCATGTGGTTGAAGGTCCGCACCAGGCAATCCCCGACAAGGATGGCCATATCAAAGATACTCTGATAGAACACCAGATGAAATCAACAGCTGATTTTTCAAAAGGTAATAAACTACTCTCCTGGTATGTGGGTGGGCTTAATTATCAGGTTGAACATCACCTTTATCCCAAGGTCTGCCATGTACATTATTCTGCCATTTCAAAAATTGTGGAGCAAACTTCCAGAGAATACAATGTCCCTTATTATGTATATGACAGGTTTTCTGATGCTTTTATGGCACATTTGCGCACCCTTAAGAAGCTGGGGAGCATTAAAGTTTAGATCTTGTTATTTGCTTTCCAAAGCTTCGATACGACTTAACAACATATTGATCATTTCCTGCTGACTTTCCAGTGCTTGCCGCTGCTGTTCGATGATCTCCTGCTGCTCCTGCATCCCCTTTACTATCACGGGAATAATATCAGAATAAAACACCCCCAGGCTTTCCACTTCCTTGTATTCCAGGGTTTTGGTTTCTGAATTGAATAAAGCTTCGTGGGTAAGCACCACTTCCGGCACAATCTCCATAAGGTCCTGCGCAAGGAATCCCAGTTTGTTGCCATCTTCCTGCCTGTCGATCCAGTTAAAGGACACAGGACGCATCCGGAGTATCTCCTGCAATCCGTAGGGCATATCTTCAATATTGTTTTTCAATCGCTGGTCAGAAGTATTGATGGAACCATTGGTGGCGAAGATGGTGTTCCATCGCTTTCCGGAATTTCCAATACTGAAAGCATTATTATTCATGGGTCTGATGGTACCGTCAATGTCAAGCACATTCTGAGAGGCGGTTTGCATCCAAACAGTCCCGTTGGTAGTGATGATGATCTGCCCTGATGTAAGGATATTTCCCTGTACATGCAGGCGGGAGTTGGTATTTGGGCTGGAAGTACCTATACCTACAATACCGGTATTGGTAATGCGCATTCTTTCATTAGTACCGGTACCGTTGGTTCCATCGCCGGTGAAAAAAACAAAGGGAGCATTGTTTGTAACAAACCTTATAAAGGCTCCGGCAGAGCGGGAGTACAACCCAAGATCGCTGGTGGTGGTAATGGGATCGCCCCCACGCTGAATAACACCATCGTTCAGGATCATACGTCCATTAACATGCAGGCGTTCCTGAGGATTACTAACACCCAATCCCAGATTACCATTTTTGAGCATTACAAGGGCATCCCTTCTATTACCTTCTGCAATGCCATTTCCAATAACAAGAAGGCGGTCATTGGAATTCCATTGCCATGACGAAGATGGGGTATATAAGGTATTAAAACTGCCTAATGCTGTTTCGTAGACTGAAGGGGCATTTGTAAAATAACCCATAGCTATACTGTTCCGCCCTGCGGCGGTGGTATTCCTACCCATGGCTGTGCTGTAATCCCCCGAAGCAGTGGTATTCACACCCATAGCTGTGCTTTGTAAGTTTGATGCGGTGGTTCCAATGCCCATGGCTGTGCTGAACCCCCCTGATGCAGTGGTTCCATTACCCATAGCTGTGCTGGAAATCCCTGTTGCGGTGGTTCCATTGCCCATGGCTGTGCTGGCAAACCCAGATGCTTTGGTATTCCATCCCGTGGCGAAGCTGTAGAATCCAATGCTGTCTTTGTCCCATTTAGCTGCACTATTGTCAGAAATTCGTCCTGCCCTGAAGGCTGCTTTATCGGGGTACCACATCATACGGGTACCTGCGCCTGTAGTCGGGGGATCTCCCGGATCAACCTGCTGATAAACACCCTCAAAAAGTACATTCCCTTCGCCGGTTTCCATACCCACCACATGAAGGGGCGCAGCCGGGGTTTCGGTTCCAATACCTACATTTCCAACTGTATAGTAAGTTGATGTTCCCGACAATTCCCAGTGTGAATTGCCGGCAGGGCCTTGTTCACCCTGTGGTCCTTGAGGGCCGGTTTCTCCTTGAGGGCCTTGCTCGCCCTGCGGCCCCTGGTCTCCCTGAGGTCCTTGTTCTCCTTGTGGCCCCTGCTCCCCCTGAGGTCCTGCAGATCCTTGCCCTCCTTGTGGGCCGGGCTCACCAGTGGGTCCCTGCAGTCCTTGTGCGCCCTGTGGGCCGGCAGGGCCTTGTTCACCCATTGGGCCTTCAGGACCGGTTTCGCCCTGAGGTCCTTGTTCT
>SLIL01000292.1 GCA_007135645.1 Bacteroidales bacterium | reverse complement strand
TAAACCCTGAATAATCAATCCCGGTAATTTTGCAGAAGTCTTTCAGCAGCGTTTTACCCTCAAAAACAAAGTTTTGTTCGTCTATTTTGGAATAAATGGTTTCTTCAATGTCAAATTCATCATTGATCTCTCCCACGATCTCTTCCAGGATGTCTTCAAGGGTAATGATACCCGAAGTGCCGCCATATTCATCCACAACAATGGCCATGTGAATTTTTTTCTCCTGAAACTCTTTAAGCAGGTCGTTGATCTTTTTACTTTCCGGGACAAAAAAGCAGCTCCTGATCAGATTTACCCATTTAAAATCCGGTCCATTATCGAGATGAGGTAAAAGGTCTTTGATGTAGAGGATCCCGGTTACATTGTCAAAGTTTTCGCGGAACACCGGGATACGGCTGTAACCAGCATCCACGATTATTTTGATCAGCTCATCAAAAGTTGTTTTTTCATCAACGGCCACAACATCCATACGGCTTTTCATGATCTCCCGGGCATAGATATTGCTGAACTGCACAATGCCATAAAGCAACTGTTTGTCTTCCTCTGTTCCTTTTTCTTCATGGGCAATATCAATGGCATGCGACAACTCGTTGGCACTGATTCCTCCATGTTTGGTTTCGATACGCTTGTCGATAAAGCTGGTCGTTTTTACCAGAAGAGAGCTTAACGGATAAAAGAACTGCCGCAAACGAATCATGGCTCCTGCCATATTGAGGGCAAACTTCAGTACATTCTGCGTGGCATACACTTTCGGCAAAACTTCAGCAAACAGCAGGATCAAAAAGGTGATCACCACAACCTGTATCACAAAACCAAGAATAAAGTAATCCTGAAAATTAAAAACAATACTGGTAATGAAAGTAGAAATTATGATGACCGCGATGTTAATCACATTGTTGGCAATGAGTATGGTTGCCAGCAAACGCTTGGGGCGCTCCATGAGGCTGAGGATCTTCTGGGCGGAGGAGCTTCCGTCTTCGCGCAGATCATCAAGCTGTGAATGCTTTAAAGAAAAAAATGCAATTTCTGAGCCTGAAACAAGGGCCGAAAAGACAAGTAAGGAGAACATAACCAAAAGGGCAATAGCCGCTTCGGCATTAAAGGTGTTGAAGAAGGACAGGACTAATGAAGCGACACACGAATAAGGCTCAGGTGAATCTTCCAAGGTTAATTTAGCTTTGATTTATTTGCAAAAGTAATACAATTTTAATCACAATATCAACTTACCCGCATTATAATTGAAGCGGACTCTACAGAATCAACAAAATCCCTTACATTTGTACCAGACAGGCTGACCACATGAACATTGTCGGGGGAATGGCCATTATTGATCAAGCCACAGGATAGAATGAATAAGCCCCAAACATATTTTTTTCAGGCAGAGATCCTTTCCTTATCCCTGATGCCCCAAAGGGCTGAAAGCATTGCCCAAAAGCTTGAAAAATCCCGGATAAACTGGAACGGATTCGTGCAGCTGGCCAGCAGCAACCTGGTTCTTCCTGCCCTGGCATACCAGCTGAGGAAGCATGATCTTTTAAACCCTATTCCTGCGGATCTGCAAGCCTATCTAAATGAAGTAATGCAGCTGAATTGCGAAAGGAATAAAAAAGTCATTGCACAGGCGCATCAAATTAATGGCCTTTTGCAGAAAAACAAAATAGAGGGGATATTTATGAAGGGCACCGGGCATATGCTGGATCATCTCTATGCTGATCCCTGCGAGCGAATGGTTTACGACCTGGATATCCTGGTGGGAGAGAATGAAATGGTGCGGGCAGCTCAAATACTTGAATCAGAAGGGTATCATACCCAGAAGCCCTTTGATCCGGGAGCCATGGAATCCACCATGCATTACCCAATTTTGCTGCGTGAGGATCAGGTGGCCGGGGTTGAAATACACCGCATGCCTTCACAGTATCTGTACCAGAGAAATTTTAACACATCAGTGGTATTTGAAGAAAAAACACAATCAAAGGGAATAAAAGGGTTTTGGCTGATGAGCATGCGTCACCGGATTATCCACAACTTTCTGCACAGCCAGCTTATGCACAACGGTCATTATCATGGCAATGTTTCATTGCGCGATTTGTACGACCTTGCTTTGCTGGGGCAATCAGATGACCTGCTCAAACTTTTTCGTGATTACGGGCACTATCAGAAGGAGTCCTTATCCTATCTCAGGCTAATGCACCATGTGTTTGATATTCCCGTGGATTCCGACCTGCAAAATTCCGGTAACTCGCTGATAAGAAGGCATGCCCGGGTGCTTAATATGTCTGCCAGGCAGCTCAGGCGGCACCACAGAATGCTGTTGGTATTGCAAAAATATGTTGTATTGCCCGTTAGGGTATTATGGAACCCTCTTGCCCGCAATTATGTGTTTTCCCGGCTTGCCGATCCCGGTTGGTACGGGCGTCACTGGAAAGCCATGAAGCGACAGTTTGGCGCCTGATCAGGTTATTTTGAGAGATTAATCAGTAGGCTGAACCTGCCCCGGAGTCAGATTCTTCTCCTTTGGCTGCAGCAATAAGCGCATCAACAAGTCTGCTTGCCCCTATCCTGAACCAGGTATTGCTGAGCCATTTATCGCCCAGGATCTCTGATGTAAGGGCTGCAAATTTCATAGCTGTAAGATGATCGCTGATCCCTCCGGCGGGTTTGATGCCAACCATTTTTCCGGTTTCCCGGAAATGATCTTTAATGGCTTCGAGCATAACCAGCATGGCATGTGGGGTTGCGGCAGGCTGTATCTTTCCTGTGGAGGTTTTGATAAAATCAGCTCCGGCCTTAATGGCAATTTCGCTGGCCCGCCTGATCAGGGTAGCGGATTTCAATTCACCGGTTTCAAGGATCACTTTCAACTGAGCATTGCCGCAGGCTTCTTTTATGGCAGCGATTTCATCAAAAACAATGTTGTATTCACCCTGGAGCATCTTGCCCCGCGAAATTACCATGTCAATCTCGTCGGCCCCTTCCGATACAGTGTACTTCACCTCCTGGGTTTTAATATGAATGGGAGATTGTCCGGCAGGAAATGCCCCTGCTACGGCAGCAACCTTAAGCTGGCTTCCGGCCAGGGTGGTTTTTGCTACGCTTACCAGGGTAGGGTAAACACAAACAGCTGCTACATTGGGCAATCCCAGCCCCAGCTGTTCTATTTCCATTCCCTTGCGGCACATTGTTTCTACCTTTTCTATGGTATCAGCCCCTTCAAGGGTGGTAAGATCTACAATGCTCATCAACAGGGGAAGGGTTTTTCCCGGGCTAAACTTTTTCATACCAGCACTAATGATGTCATCGGCCCTTCGGGTAATTTCATCATCAGAGAGGGAAATGGTTTTACTAAAATCGTCCATATTGTTTATCTAATAGTTGCACCAAGTTCCTTATTGAGGGCAACAGAAATCCGTTCCATTACCTTATCAATTTCCTTATCTGTAAGTGTTTTTGACTCATCAAGCAGGGTAAAGCTCACAGCATAGGATTTCATATCTGCACCTATTTTTTCGTCTTTGTAGATGTCAAAGAGTCGCACTTTTTTCAGCAGTTTCTTTTCTGCTTTAAAAGCGATGGTTTCAACATCCTGGAATTTCACCTGTTTTTCCACAAGCAGTGCCAGGTCTCTC
>SLIL01000302.1 GCA_007135645.1 Bacteroidales bacterium | reverse complement strand
CACCCATGCCGGTGAAGAGGCGCAAAAGATCGTTTCGTGTTTCCAGGAGGTGAAAAATTATATTGACAGATATGGCAATGACGGTATCGGATCGCTGATCGTGAGCATGACAAGGGATCTGAGTGATCTGCTGATAGTATTCCTTTTTTTGAGAGAGGTAGGTCTTAAGGATCAATCTTTGCAGATTGTGCCCCTTTTTGAAACCATAGAGGATTTACAAAAATCTCCTGGTATTCTGGATGCATTTTTATCACATCCCCTGATACAAAACCGAAATAAAAATAACGGAAACCTTCAGGAGGTGATGCTGGGGTATAGCGACAGCAACAAGGATGGCGGAATACTGGCCAGCAGATGGAACATTTATCAGGCCGAAGAGAACCTCACTAAAATTGGACAGAAGCATTCGGTAAAGCTTAGGTTTTTTCATGGTGTGGGAGGAACCATAAGTCGTGGGGGTGGCAAATATCACAGATTTCTTGAAAGCATGCCCCGAGGCAGCATGAGTGGCGAAATGAAACTTACCGTACAGGGCGAAACCATTGCACAACAGTTTGCCAATCAGCTCAATGCAACCTACAACCTGGAGATGCTTCTTTCTGGCACTGCATTACAAACTGCCTACAGCCATTACAACATCAAAGGGCCCGATTATCCTTATGATGCCGTTAATAAACTGGCCGACCTTTCCAAATCACAGTACCAGCAACTGATAAACAAACCCGGTTTTATTGACTATTATGGACAGGCAACTCCCATTGACCTTCTGGAGCACAGCCGTATTGGCTCGCGCCCGGCCAGGAGAACAGGTCAGCGTAGCCTGAATGATCTGCGCGCTATTCCCTGGGTCTTCAGCTGGAACCAGGCACGGTTCAACCTTACGGCATGGTATGGCGCTGGTTATGCACTCAAAACCATCAAAAAGGATCATCCAGAACTATATAACCAGATCAGGGAATCGGCTCACAAGTGGCCTTTCCTAAGGTACAATCTGATACACATAGAAACCAATCTTCTCAATGCTGATCAATCCCTGATGAATGAATATGCAGCACTTGTGCAGGATGAAGCTTTAAGGGATTCATTTACCGGGTTGATCATGGAAGATTATGAAACTGCTTTTGAAGAAATAAAAATTCTGCTGAGCGAAGAAGCTGAAAACCGACGTCGGAGCCTGCTCAACAATATAAAAAGACGCAGCCAGTCCCTGGAAATTTTGCATCAGCTTCATATCAGGCAGCTGAAAAACTGGAGGGTTCTGAATGAAAAAGACCAGGTATCCTGCCATCATTTACTGGACCGCTTGCTAATGCTTACCACTGCTTTATCAGGTGGATTAAAGAGCACAGGATGATTCATATAATTTCCAATAGTGTGCTGTAAAAATTGAATTCATTTTAATAATGAATTTAGACTGGCTCCACCAAATATAAAAAACCGCCTCAACTTCCTGTTGAGACGGTTTTTTACCATTGCTTGCCCGGGCCATTAGGCCCTGAAAAGCAAGAGGGGAATATTTCCGGAGTGGATCAGTTTTTTCGCCAGGCCCGGCTTGAACATCCGTTGCAACAACCCACGCTTCTTACTGGTTATAGCAATAATGTCAATCTTGTTGATCTCACAAAACGATTCAAGATTGGCAACCGGGTTATCCCCTTTTATAAAACTACACTCAACGCTTACATTTTTGCTGATCTGGTTGAAATAATCTTTCAGATTTTCCATCCTGGAATTGTCCCACTTATCTTCAGCATCCCGTGAAATGTGAACACAGAAAATTTTTACATCAAAGGCAGAAGCAATATAAATTAACCTCCGTATTGCCACATAATCGGAATCATCAAAATCGGTGGCATACACAATATTTTTTACGTTGGAGAAATTATCGAGCCTTGTTTTCTCGGGAATGGCCAGTACCGGAATTTTGGTTTTGTCCAGCACACGGTGGACAACACTTCCAATAATATCACTTTGCTTTTCACCTTTTCCCTTGGAACCCAGAACAATGATCCCTGGCTTGTAAGCCTTTGCAGTAATGGCAATTTCATCTTCCACAATACCCTCGCGCAGCGAATAGCTGATCTTGATCTTTTCGAGGCCTTCTGCAATGGCCTTTTCCCTGAATTCAGAAACAAAATCCACCAGCTTTCGCTTGGCCTGGTCTTCCATTTCACGCAGGTTAATATCCATATCCACCTGTATGGAATAGGCATCTGTAATGGGCACCAGATCTACTATGGGCGCATAAAAAACGTGAAGTATTTTGATATCAGCATCATATTTCTGTGCCAGCTTCAAGGCATAATTGCATGCTGTTTTGGAAAATTCTGAGAAGTCAACCGGAACCAGGATCCTTCGGATCTCCTTGATGTCTTTGGCCTCTTTTTTTTCCTGCTCGGCTTTCATTTCCATAATAATACGCATGGCCTTTTCAACATCTTTTTCCTTGATTTGAACCTTTACCCCTTCAGAAACAGCAGCCTGCAAAAGATTTACATTCTGCAAAAAACAATCTATCCCGAAGCTCTCCAGCTTTGCTTTCAGTATTTCTGCTGCTGTATAATGGTCTGTAGCTATGGTTACCAGTCGATCTTCCATGATATTGTTTTTTTTAAAATTTCACACTGCAAAAACTATGATTTATGGCCTTAAATATACGAATAATCCCACATATCAGCAAATATTATTTGTTTAGGATCAGATTGATCATAAAGGAAAATGCAGAGCCCTATTTCACTTTTTTTCTGAAACAATTTTGGAGTTTCAATCCTGCAAAGAAAGTCTTTTCAATATTTTTGCCTGTTAATATTTCTGACGATGATATCCAACAATTGCAATACTCCTGAAATGGAAATATTTACGGTTCTGATTTACATCTAAATATCATGCTCTATGTTATCTAAATTCATTCTTTTTATCGTTGTTCTCCTGTTCTACAATGCATCTTCGCATCTTACGGGGAATAATTTTCTGACGTATTATGAAATACACGACCAAAACCGCACCCCCTCATACGATAATACCGTGGCTTTCAGCAAACAGCTTGCTGCTGCATCAAACATGCTGCATTACGAAGTTTTTGGGAAAAGTCATCAGGGAAGAGATATCCCCTTGCTGATCTTCAACAAAAACGGGCAGTTTACTCCCGGTGAAGCAAAAGAAAACAACAGCATGGTAATCCTGATCCAGGCGGCCATACACCCGGGTGAGCCGGTTGGAAAAGATGCCGGGCTAATGCTTTTGCGCGATCTGGTGATCCATGAAAAACACCTTGAATATCTTGAAAATACAACGGTATTGTTTATTCCCATTCTTAACCCCGATGGCCACGAACGGTTTGGACCCTACAACAGGATCAATCAGAATGGACCCGAGGAAATGGGCTGGCGTACCAATGCACGCAACCTTAACCTGAACAGGGATTACCTGAAGGCGGACAGCAAAGAGATGCGCGCTTTACTAAGATTATGGCACAACTGGGATCCTGATTTTTTCATCGACACCCACTCCACCAACGGAGGAGATTACCAGTACACAATGACCTATGCCATGGATGTTTTTGGAAATGCCAATACATCGCTGGTTGAGTGGATCAACGATTTTTACCTTCCTGAAATTTATGCTTCAATGGAGCAGGATGGATTTCCTTTGTTCCCCTATGTAACTTACCGGTCGTGGCACGATCCGCGCAGCGGGCTCATCAGTGGTGCATGGCACCCCATGTATTCCAACAGCTATGCATCTGAACTTAACAGACCAGGTCTGTTACTGGAAACCCACATGTTAAAACCCTATAATGAAAGGGTTGAATCGACCTACCTGATGATCCTGCACACGTTTAAACTATTGCAAAAAGATCATGATTTAAAGAAGTTGATAAAAAAAGCAGACCAATACACCGCTTCCCCTCAATTCAGGGAACAGGAATTTGACTTGCGGTTTGAGGTTACCAGCGACTCCGTAATGGTTGATTTTCTAGGGGTGGAATATAAAATCAAAGAAAGTTCACTCAGCGGAGGCAACTGGTTTATTTACAACCCTGAAGAACCCCGCACTTACCAGATACCCTGGTTCAATCAAACCAAACCGGTTTATAGTGTTAAGTTGCCCGATGCATATATAATTCCGGTTGAATATAACGACGTGATTGAACGACTGGATTACCATAACATCCGGATGAAGAAACTGGAGAAAGACACTTTGATGAAAGTAAGCTCCTGGCGCTTTGAAGAAGTACAGCTGGCCTCACGCTCCAATGAAGGCCGTCAGACGGCCAGTTTCAAAACCGTGCCCATAACCGAAGAAAGGGTTTATCATAAAGGATCTGTACTGATCTCCATGGATCAGCCCGGGGCCCGCATCATAGCCCATGCCCTTGAACCCATGGCTCCCGGCTCTTTTGCCTACTGGGGCTTTTTCAACGCTGTTTTCGAAAGGGTGGAATATTTTGAGAGCTATGTGATGGAAGAAATGGCCAGGGAGATGATTGCCAATGACCCATCGCTGATGCAGGGTTTGCAAAGCGCCCTTACTCAAAATCCGGAAATGGCAAGCCGGCCTTATGCTATCTTGTCATGGTTTTATGAGCAAACACCTTATTACGACCAACGGCACAACATTTACCCCATTGGAAGAATTTTTAACGAAGCCCCGATAAAACCATCCGGGAATTAATTATCTTAGCCATACAAAAGCTACACATATGGATGACAATGCACTGCATATTAGCGAGTCGCGCTCAAAATACCAATACAACAAACTGTTTGCAACCGACAGACATGAGTTTAATGAGATCTCATACCAGGATCTTATGCAACAGCGTATTATCAATGTGCTGCTGATCTGCTCCAACTACGATGCGTTTATGCTGGAAGAGGATGGACGCATCAATGAACGGATTTTCCTTGAGTATACCTCAAAAAATCTTCGTTATCCTCCCCAGTTTACCCAGGCAAGTTCTTCTGAAAAAGCTTTTGAACTCCTTGAAACTAAAAAGTTTGACCTTGTGATCACCATGCTTAATGTAGGAAAGATCGATGCTTTTGAAATGGCCAAAAAGGTCAAGCGCAGATATGCAAACATTCCCATCGTGGTGCTTACCCACTTTTCGCGCGAAGTTACCATGAAACTTGCCAATGAAGACCTCAGTTCCATCGATTATGTTTTTTGCTGGCTGGGAAACCCCGCATTGTTGCTGGCTATCATCAAACTGCTTGAGGATAAAATGAACGCGGACTTTGACGTGGAACAGAAAGGGGTGCAGGCCATATTGCTTGTGGAAGACTCGGTAAGGTATTACTCATCTTACCTGCCCACAATCTACAGTGCCATATTTGAACAAACCAACGAACTGATGACCGAAGGGCTCAACGAACACCGCCGAACCCTGCGCATGAGGGCAAGGCCAAAGATCTTGCTGGCAAAAAACTATGATGATGCACTGGTTTTATATGAAAAATATAAAAACAACCTGCTTGGGGTAATTTCTGATATTTCCTATTATCGCAAAGGAAAAAAAGATAAACAGGCAGGGATCCGGTTTGCCAGGATGATCCGCGATAGTGGGTCCAAAATACCAATCCTGCTGCAGTCTTCAGATGACTGGGATTATCAGATCATGGAGGAACTGGGAGTCAATTTCATCAACAAATATTCAAAAACACTGCTTGTTGAGCTGAAACACTATATCAAAGAAAACTATGGATTTGGCGACTTTGTATTTCGCGATCCGGAAAAAGACGTGGAAATAGATCGTGCCAACAACCTGCACTCCCTGCAGGTAAAAATTGCCCGTGTTGATCCCAGAAGTCTGATGTATCATGTTTCCAACAATCACTTCTCCAGATGGTTGAAAGCAAGGGCCTTGTTTTCTATCGCAGAAGTATTTGCACACAAAAGCACCGATGATTTCAATAATATTGAAGAGATCAGAAGTTACCTGATCGATACCATTGGCAATTACCGCAAAACCAAAGGCAGGGGTATCATTGCCAGTCATATCGACGAATACGCCATTTTTACCCGTCTGGGAGATGGCCAGCTGGGAGGCAAGGCGAGAGGACTTGCTTTCATTGATTCATTCATCAACAAATACAAACTGATGTTTGAATGGGAAGACGTAATGGTCACCATTCCGCGCACAGTTGTGCTCACCACCGATTTGTTTGATGAATTTATGGAAGAAAACAGCCTTTACGATTTTGCCCTGTCAGATGTGGATGATGAAGAAGTGATTGAGAAATTCAGCAGTGCCTCTACCCCATCGCGAATGCGTAAATTTGTAGGAGAAATATGTGAGGCGATCAAATCACCTTTGGCTGTCCGCTCATCAAGCTTGCTGGAAGATAGTCATTACCAGCCTTTTGCCGGGGTATATTCCACTTTTATGATCCCCAACAACCATTTTGATTCACGCATCAGGCAGTACCAGCTGGAACAGGCCATAAAAAGCGTTTATGCTTCCGTTTTTTTCAGGGAAAGTAAAGCTTATGTAGCTGCTACTTCCAATGTTATTGACGAAGAAAAAATGGGAGTTGTGATACAGGAAGTTTCAGGAAGAAGTTACGGAAACAGGTTTTATCCCGCCATTTCAGGAGTGGCCCGCTCTATAAATTTCTACCCCATTGAACCTGAAAGGTACGAGGATGGAGTGGCCAATATTGCTTTTGGTCTCGGAAAAACCATTGTAGAAGGGGGAATCTCCCTGCGCTTTTGCCCCAAATACCCTCAGAAGATCCTTCAGCTCTCTGTACCTGAGTTAGCCCTTACCGATAGCCAGAAGGAATTTTATGCACTCGACCTGGATCCAGAGAAGTTTCACTCATCGGTGGATGAAACTGTTAACCTGCTCAAATTGCGTATAAAACATGCAGAAAACGATAAGGCTTTAAAATTTGTAGGATCAACCTTTGACTATCAGGACAAAATCGTGCGCGATGGTCTTTATGAAGGGGGGAAAAAAATCATCACCTTTTCCAATATTCTTAAGTACAACGCCTTTCCGCTTGCTGAGCTTCTGCAAAAGCTGCTGAAGATTGGTCAACAGGAAATGAACAACCAGGTAGAGATAGAATTTTCGGTAAATCTAGACACTCCTGAAAATCAACCCCAGATCTTTCACTTCCTTCAAATAAGGCCCGTAGTAGAAACACAGGAAAAGAACGAAGTGAAACTCGATTGCATTAAGAAGGAAGAAACAATCATATACAGTGAGCAGGCTTTGGGCAATGGAATAATTGAAGATGTGCAGGATATTATTTATGTGAAGCCCGAAGCATTTGACCCGGCACATACAAAACTTATTGCACTTACCATAGACAAGATTAACTCAGAGTTTGTAAAAGAAAAGAAAAACTATATCCTTATTGGTCCCGGCAGATGGGGCTCCAGCGACCCCTGGCTTGGCATTCCGGTTAAATGGTCTCAAATCTCTGCCGCCAGATTGATCATTGAATCGGGCCTGAAAAACTTCCAGATCGATCCCAGCCAGGGCACACATTTCTTTCAGAACCTCACCTCCTTTCATGTGGGATATTTTACCATTAATCCATTTAATAACGATGGTAAATATGATGTGGAGTTCCTTGAAAAACAAAATGGGATTTTCGAGGACCAGTTTGTTAGGCATGTGCGTTTTTCCAATCCTGTCATCATTAAAATTGATGGGAAAAAGAAAAAGGGAGTGGTTTATAAACCTGCAAATTGATAGAAAATTAACAACTCCGCAATCCCTTTTATTTACTGCTTGTCCGGGTACTCAGACAGGTGGAAATAATTTTGTCAAAATGTTTTGCCAATCAGTAAAATAAGCCTAATTTCGCCCTGTTAATTGGCAAACAATTAACACAATCACCCTTATTATAAACTTTTAAAAAATACTCAAATATGAACTTGGACAAAATTATGGCCGACCTGGAAAAGAAAAATCCCGGTCAACCTGAGTTCCTTCAGGCAGTAAGAGAGGTTCTGGAAACTATAGAAGATATAGTTAAAGAAAACCCTAAGTATGAAGCTGCAAACATCATTGAAAGAATTATTGAGCCCGACAGGGTAATAAAATTCAAAGTCCAGTGGATGGACGACAAGGGAAATGTGCAGGTAAACAGGGGCATCCGTGTACAATTTAATAATGCAATCGGACCTTACAAAGGGGGCTGTCGTTTTCACCCCAGTGTAACCGAAGGTGGCCTGAAATTCCTGGGCTTCGAACAAATTTTCAAAAACAGCCTTACCACACTGCCCATGGGTGGAGCAAAGGGAGGTAGCGATTTTGATCCCAAAGGCAAGTCCAATGCCGAGATCATGCGCTTTTGCCAGGCATTTATGGCAGAGTTGTATAAATATGTAGGTCCTCAAACTGATATCCCTGCAGGTGACATTGGTGTAGGTGGCCGCGAAATTGGGTACATGTTTGGCATGTACAAGAAACTTGTGGGAGAACATACCGGAGTATTTACCGGCAAAGGCCGTGGATGGGGTGGCAGTTTGATCCGTCCTGAAGCTACCGGTTTTGGCAACGTCTATTTTGCCGAAGAAATGCTCAAAACCCGCGGAGAATCCATGAAAGGAAAGATCGTTACTGTTTCTGGTTTCGGAAACGTATCATGGGGTTCTATTATCAAAGCCACTCAATTGGGTGCCAGGGTAGTTACAATTAGCGGCCCTGATGGATACGTGTATGATCCTGATGGCATTTCAGGTGAAAAAATTGATTACCTGCTTGAGCTTCGTGCTTCCAATCAGGATATCGTGAAGCCCTATACTTATGAGTTCCCCAATGCCCAGTTCTTTGAGGGCAAACGCCCATGGGAAGTTAAATGCGATGTGGCACTCCCCTGTGCAATCCAAAACGAGCTCAACGGTGAAGATGCGCAGGCTTTGGTAAATAACGGAGTAATGTGCGTTTCTGAGGGAGCCAATATGCCATGTACTCCCGAAGCAATGGAGATCTTCCTCAAGTCCAAAATCCTCTATGGACCCGGAAAAGCTGCCAATGCAGGCGGTGTTGCAACATCAGGCCTTGAGCAAACCCAGAATGCAATGATGCTTAGCTGGACAGCGGAAGAGGTGGAAGCAAAACTGCACCAGATCATGATTAGCATTCACGAAGCTTGTGTAAAGTATGGCAAGGAAGAAGATGGTTTTGTGAACTATGTGAAAGGCTCTAATATTGCCGGATTTATTAAAGTTGCTGATGCTATGATTGACCAGGGAGTGATCTGATTATACTTCCATCAAAATTATAACAAAACAACATACAATGAAAAGCTGCCCCTGCATAAGTGGGCAGCTTTTTTGTTATGGATTTAACAATCCTTATCTTTATTTAGATTAATTCTAAGTAATTTTGCAGCATAATTTTTTTCATTATGCACAAACATCAATTATTGCATTTCTTAATAATTCTGGTTATTGCAACCTCCCTCCTGCTAAGCTCCTGCTCAGGCGAACGGGATGTTGTAAACATCTACTCCGGGCGTCATTACCAGATTGATGAAAATCTGTTCCGCGATTTCGAGCGTGAAACAGGTATCCGTGTTAACCTGATCAAAGCTGACACTGATCAACTGATCAACCGCCTTGAGATGGAAGGCAACAATTCTCCGGCAGATATTTTCATTACCGCGGATGCAGGCAGGATGATCATGGCTATGGACAAGGGCTTGCTGCAACCAATGGATGTTACTGCCATTAAAGATTTTGTTCCTTCAGGACTGAGAGATCCTGACAATTACTGGACGGGCATTACCAAAAGAGCCAGGGTTTTGGTATATGACCCTGAAAAAGTTGATCTGTCTGAATTATCAACCTATGAAGACCTGGTTTTACCTCACTGGCAGGGACGCATCCTGGTGAGAAGCTCTCAAAATCATTACAACCAGACTCTTATGGCATCAATCATTGCAGAGCATGGAGAAGAAAAGGCCAGGGAGTGGGCTGCAGGCATTGTTGATAACATGGCCCGCCCCCCACGCGGAAACGACCGTGATCAGGTAAAAGCCATTGCTGCCGGAGAAGGGGATGTAGCCATCGTGAACACCTATTATATGGGCTTGCTTTTAAATTCAACCAACAGGGAAGAACGAAACATTGCCGGCCAGATGAAAATATTCTTTCCCAATCAGCAGGACCGTGGAACCCATATCAATATCAGTGGTATTGCCATCGCGGCGTATGCCCCAAATGCACAAAATGCCCAGAAACTTATTGAATACCTGCTTAGCAAAGAATCACAGGAAGCTTTTGCAAATAACAACTTCGAATATCCTGTTCGTGCAGATGCCCAGTGGATTGAACTTTTCAATGAGTGGGGAGACTTTAAATCAGATACCTTACCCCTTGATCAACTTGGAGCATTTTTATCACCCGCTACGATTGTTTTCAACCAGGCAGGATGGAACTGATGACGCAAAAGAAGTTTCTTTCAAATATCTCTTCCTTAAAAAACAAACTGTTGCTTACCAACCCCTGGATCAGCAGCACCTTGATTATTGCATCACTGATATCGCTTCCCCTTATCATCATTTTCCTCAACATTGCCAATGATGGCGGGGATACATGGCAGCATATTGTTAAAAACCTTTTGCCCACCTACGTTACAAACACCATTATCCTGATGCTGGGTGTAGCATTGCTTACCTTTATTTTTGGAGTGAGCACAGCCTGGATCACCAGTGTTTATGATTTTCCCGGTCGTAAATTCTTCAGCTGGGCCCTGATCCTGCCCATAGCATTGCCTGCCTACATAAGTGGTTTTACGTGGGCAGGGATTCTGGATTATGCCTCACCGGTTTATATCTTCTTTCGCACCTACCTGGGAGTAGAAACCGGGCAGTTTTTATTTTTCAACATACTATCACTTCCCGGGGCCATAATTATCCTGTCGCTGGCTTTTTATCCTTATGTTTTTTTGATTACCAGGGCATGGTTTACGAGGCAATCGTCGTCAGTTCTTGAAGCAGCAGCATCCCTGGGCAGGCAGCCGGGATCGGTATTTTTTAAAGTAGCCCTCCCCCTGGCCAGGCCAGCTATTGTTGCCGGTATTTCCCTGGCACTCATGGAGGTATTGAATGATTATGGTGTGGCAAGGTATTACGGAGTAGACACCTTCACTACGGGGGTGTTTACAGCATGGTTTTCTTTTTCCAATCCCGCTTCTGCCCTTAAACTATCAGCTTACCTGATGGTTTTTGTGCTGATTCTCATTGCCACCGAGCGTTTTCAGCGTCGCAAGCTGCGTTTTGACATCACCGGGAGCTCTTACCGTCCCCTGGCCAGAAAACGGTTAAACAAAAAACAAACCCTGATAGCCACTCTCATCTGTGCAATTCCATTCCTGCTGGGATTCCTGTTTCCCGCACTGATGCTGCTTTACTGGAGCTACTTTACATTTTCCATCGTGGTTGATGCCCGCTTCTGGGAGTTGCTGGGCAACAGCTTTTTACTGGCATTCCTTGCTTCGGTAGCCGTGGTGATCCTGGCAATGATCATTGCCTACACCACCCGTAGCTTCCCTGAAAAAACTGTACGGTTCATGGCAAAAGTAGCCACACTGGGTTATGCACTGCCCGGTGCTGTTGTGGCCATAGGCATCCTGATTTCTTTTCTGTGGCTTGAATCGTTTCTGGCCTCGGCATTCAATACCGCTTTTCGTATTGCTATCACCGGTACATGGTTTGCCCTGATCTATGCGTATGTGGTGCGTTTTATGGCGGTAGGATACAACAGTATAGAAAGCGGGATGCAGCGGATTTCAAAATCTGTGGATGAAGCCTCGCTATCACTGGGGGCTTCACGCATGAAAACGTTATTAAAAATCAATACCCCGCTGCTGTCCGGATCATTAATTAGTGCAGCCTTACTGGTTTTTATTGATGTGCTCAAAGAGCTTCCTTTAACCCTGATCCTGCGCCCGTTTAATTTCGACACCCTTGCCATAAGAGCTTTTGAATTTGCTTCGGACGAAAGGGTGGCTGAAGCAGCACCCTCTTCACTGATCATCGTACTTGTAGGTCTTGTTCCCGTGCTTTTACTCAACAAAATAATGGGTACTACCGAAAAACAGAATTGACATGAACATACTTGAACTTCGCAATATTGGCAAACAGTTTCCCGGCTCCACCGACTGGGCTGTCAAAGACTTTAACCTCACCATTGAAAAAGGTGAAATAACCGCATTACTGGGTGAAAGCGGGTGCGGCAAAACTACTGTATTAAGAATGATTGCTGGTTTTGAAACACCAACCAGTGGATGTATTTACCTGAATGGTGAATGTGTATCGGATGATAAAACATTCATAGAACCTCAGCATCGGCAGGTTGGCATAGTATTCCAGGATTATGCCCTGTTTCCGCACAAGACCGTATGGGAGAATATTATATTTGGGTTGTTCCGGCTGTCAGCTGAGGAGGTAAAACAAAAGGCCGTTAAGATTATCAGGATCTGCGGGCTGGAAGGGCTTGAGAAACGGTATCCACACCAATTATCGGGCGGACAAAAACAGCGGGTAGCGCTGGCCAGGGCAATGGCCCCTGAACCCCGGATCATTCTATTTGACGAGCCTTTCAGCAATATCGACAGCAAGATGAAAACTCAAATGCGGGAGGATATCCGGCAGATCATTCACAAAACACAAGCCACCGCGGTGTTTGTAACGCATGACACCAAAGATGTTATGGCCATTGCCGACAAGGTTTCGGTAATGAAACAGGGTATTGCGCTGCAAATCGGCAAACCCGAAGACATCTACAAATATCCGGTAAATGCTTACGTGGCTGATTTCTTTGGAAAGACCAATCTCATGATGGCACGGGTTTCGGAAAAAGGGTTTATCACACCTATGGGACTTATTGAGGTAGATAATATTGAGGCCGAACCCAACAAAATGGTAACGGTTTCCATCAGGCCTGAGCAGTTAAAAGTATTGCCCGAAGGGAAAGGCCACATGGTTGGAAAAATTATAAAAGAACGATTCTTCGGCGAATACAAAGAACTTACCTGCATAGTGGAAGACCACGACAATAAAAAAACCGAGATCATTATTTATGCCTCTCCGGGCTATCAATGTAAAAGCAATAAATGCTACTTTGAGCCCAACAACAACAGTTTGAATATCCTGAACGATTAGGTTCATGTTTTAAATAAATCCTTTGAAATAATAATGTTAAAAACCGTCCTTATTATTTAGAACGTTTTTAAATAGCGAAGCTTTGCCCGTTTTTATCGGCAGATATACCAAATTTACAATATATTCGCATAAATTTTAATTGGATAAGCTATGCGAAAAATTACCCTTTTAATGAGTCTGGCATTTTGTTTTGCTATTGTTTTTAATGCCTGTAACTCAGCAGCACCCACAGAAGAATACCAGGCTGAATGGCTGGGAAATACCAAACAGGAAATGATCGACAACATTGAAGAGCAGTTCCAGGGATTTAGCCGCACAATGGTAGAAACCGGCTACCGCTATATGGAACTTTACTGGGCCGGCAAAGACCAGAACTGGGAATATGCAGAATACCAGCGGGAACACATGGAAGAAGCCCTTGAAGAAGGGTTTGTAAGAAGACCGGACAGGGAACTATCTTCCAGGCAATTTAT
>SLIL01000473.1 GCA_007135645.1 Bacteroidales bacterium | reverse complement strand
TATAAATATGAGTACCAGCATTCTGAACCACCAGGTGTTCCACCAGGGAGGTAAAACAGTTACTTTGATTTCGCGTATTTGCTCATTCCATAAACCATCATTATTGGAACCTTGCACTTTAAAGGTATACGTGCCAGGGTTCACATTGGTATAGTAAGCCACATTTCGTGTTCCTGCATTTATCCAGTCTGCGTCAAATCCTTCCAGGATATACCTGTACTGGTTCTTTTCGGGCAGGGTGAAGTTAAGAGCTGCAAATTCAAAGGAAAAAGAAGTCTGGTTGTAATCAAGAACAATACTCCCGGTTTGATTTATATGTTTTTGCAGGGGTGAATCATCTATGCCTGGTAAAACCGGTTCGTTGAAAATTCTGAAAGAGGTAAAAATTACGGGAGGCAGAAAAGAGTTGTTGGAAATGGTGAGGGGGTTGAATGAAAAAATGCCATTTATTCCTCCAAAATACAGGTGTGAGTTTCTGTCTTTCCAGGAAATATGGCAGTTCCCCAAAGCGCCATCTCTGTGATCATAATTAAATACTCTTCCCGATTGCACTTCCAGTTTGGAGATGCCTTGTATGGTGCTAAACCAGATGTTGCCTTCAAGGTCTTTCTGAAGGCTTAACACGGATCTGTTTTTAAGGTCCAGGATTTCGTCGAAGATGGTTACCTTTCCCGTTCTCTTGTTAAGGATATTAAGCCCGTTTTTGGTTCCAATCCATAAATAGTCTTCGTTATTAAGCAGGCAAAAGATGTCATTGCTGGTCAATGAATTTTCAGGGTTTTCTTTTTGGTGATAATACCTTTGGGTATGGCCTGTTTTGGTATTTAGTCTGATCAGTCCCCCATTTTCGCTCAGGCCAATCCATACTACACCATTCTTGTCGGGGCTGATTGCGGTTATGGGTGTTCCCCTTAAGCTATCAAGGTCTTGAAACAGAAACTGGGTGAACGAATCGGCCCTGGGATCAAAAATGTAAAAATGTCCGAATGAAGTACCCAGAAGAATGTTGCCAGATTCATCGCTGTTCATAGTTTGAATGTTGAGATCAGTAATTCCATGGGGATTTTTTGTGTTTCCGGGTTGCCTGTAGCGTACAAGGGTGTTGGTGTTTCTGTTTAATTTGTGCAATCCTCCTCCCCATGTCCCTATCCATAGAATTTCGCCGGATTGCTCAACTATACCTGAAACACCCCCAATATTCAGGGTATTTTGAGTATCTCCGTGCAAAAAAGTTGTAATCAATTCTCCCTGTGGCGAAAATTTGTTTAAACCAAAGTCGGTACCTACCCATAAATATCCCTTAGAATCTTTGTAGATAGATTTTACAAACTTTTCAGCCAGCTCACGTGCATTATTGATTTCCGGGAAGTTGCACGTGAATTTTCGTTTTTTCGCATCAAATACATTCACCCCACCCTCCAGGGTGCCAATCCAGATAATGCCTGTGGGGCTGTAATATCCTGACCAGAGGTGATTGCTGCTGAGAGAATTGTTTTTATCGGCATTGTAGAAATATTGTTGTGTTTTACCCGTAGATTTGTTCAGGATGTTGATGCCGTTTTCTGTTCCAATCCATAGGTTTTTATAATTGTCTTCAATAATGAAATTAATCCGGTAATCACTTATTCCAATGGGTGCAGGTGCTATAGGATATTTTGTTAAAACCGGGGAGCCATCTGTCAACTCCATTTTCTCCAGCTTCCCTTTGTAAGTGCCTATCCAGATTGCACCGTCGCTGTCGGTAAATAAAGTATTTATTTCAGATGTGCTAAGAGACTTGTTATTGCCCGGTTCGTGGATCAAGTGCTGAATAATCCTTCTGTTGTTTGGGTCATAATTTAACAGGCCATGTTTCCATATGGATATCCAAAGCGTGCCATCCGGGCCCTGGGTAATTCCTGAAAAGGCTTTTCTTTTCAGATTGGTTGATTCATCCACCAGGCTCAGGTCGCTAAGATGTTTCTCAAAGGTTTGTGTTTCATAGTCAAAGCGTTCCAGCCCTTTTTGGGTGGCTATCCAGAGGTTTCCCCGGGTATCTTCAAAAATGTGCCATACATCGTTGTGTCTGATTGTTCCCGGGTTATTGGGGTCATGGGTAAAGGAAGTAAAATTGTCAAGATCACGGTTGTACAAACTTAAACCGCCACCCCAGGTGCCAACCCAAAGGTTTTTCCTGGAATCCTCAAACAGGCAGTATATGATGTTGCCGCGCAGACTGGCCGGGCATCTGGGGTCGTTGAAATAGTTTATGATCTCCTTGCCGTCGTAGCGATTAAGTCCGTTATTTGTTCCAAACCAAAGATAGCCCACATGATCCTGAATAATAGATCGAACCGTTAGGTCTGATAGCCCTTCATTAACAGAAATATAGTCAAACTGGATTTGCGACTGCCCCAGGAGCGTTTTTGCTTGCAGGCAGGAAACAAAGAATAAAATAAAGTACAGCGTAATTAACTTCATTTTAAATACCATTTAGAACAGAACGCAAAACAAATATAAGGTTTTTATGGAGATTCTATCGTTAATAATCAAATAACAAAAAGAAGAAAGCCCAAAGCCAGGATTATAAGTATCGCCATAAAGATCTCAAGAATGTAAAACTGAGAAATGGGGATGTTGCTGGTTATTCGGCTAAAGAAATTTACAATACTTTGCTTTTTAATTTGTTTCATGCAAATGATTTGACGTGACTTTTCAGGCTATATTTGGTAATTACCTGAGTTTACTTAAAAAACTATTCCTGGTTGGTAGTACAAATACTCCCTGGTTAAACTATCAATCCAATGTGGGTAATAATAAGTAGTGTTTGTTATTGGGGATTGGCAGAGATATAACAAAAGTAATGCAGGATTCAAAAAAACACCTTTTCTATTGAACCTAAAGTCAGGTTCAAAAGATACATTTGAATTTTAATAAATTTTGACAAAAGGGTGAGGTATTGCTTTTGTGAATTTTCAATCTTGCCTGTTTTTCGCGGTTTCAGAACAATTCTGTTTCATGTCGCATTATAACCCGTTTTTTGTATCATTCCTTCTTTTTGATTGAATAGACAGTGTTTACTTTTGCCTTCAACGATTCTCTGTTTAATGTAAATCCAATTGCCGGACCGGATATTTGAACCTGCAAACCAAAAGAGAAATGATCAGCTGGTTCTGATACAGAAATTAATCATTAACAATAATTCTAATTAACATGAACTTCCCTCTGCAAAGTATGATTAAAAAATCAACTGCGTTGATAAGAACAATCTTCCCCGGACTCATTTTCTGGTTCGTGGTCTTCATGGCCAATTCTTTTCAGCTTGCCGCTCTTGATAGCTCTTTACAGGAAAAGACAGTATCTGGTATTGTTAAATCTTTCTCTACAGGAGAAACACTTGTGGGAGTAAGCATAATGGAAGTTGGCCAGAACCGTGGCACCACTACCGATGTAAATGGTGAGTTCAGCCTTCAGGTGCAGGGGCCCGAATCGCAACTGCAGTTTAGTTATGTAGGGTTTTTAAGCGAGACTGTAATTGTTGGTGATCGCAATTATTTTGAAATCCTGCTCGTGGAAGATATTATGTTTATGGATGAGGTAGTGGTAATCGGGTATGGTGTGCAAAGAAAAAGTGACCTTACCGGATCTG
>SLIL01000300.1 GCA_007135645.1 Bacteroidales bacterium | reverse complement strand
CGTACATACCGCGGCCACTGGTAAGGGAGCTCAGCGTGGTAGAGAACTTGTTCATTTCGGCCAGGGGAACCTTGGCTTTGATCTTCTGGTAATTGCCTTCGGAGTCCATACCCATGATGATGGCACGGCGCCCTTGCAGGTCGGTCATTACATCACCCATTTTATCTTCGGGAACCATTACTTCCACATCGTAAATGGGCTCAAGGATCTTGGGGCCTGCGTTTTTGAACGCTTCGCGAAACGCATTACGGCCGGCCAGTTTAAAGGAGATCTCGTTGGAGTCAACGGGGTGCATCTTACCGTCGTAAATGTTTACAACAATGTCCCTGGCGTAAGAACCGGTAAGGGGCCCTTCTTCCATTTTTTCCATGATCCCTTTTAGGATGGCCGGTAAAAAGCGAGCATCGATAGATCCACCCACGATACAGTTGTTGAATACCAGTTTTCCCCCCCAGTCGAGTTTGTGTTCATCCTGTCCACGCACGGGGAATTCGGTCTGGTTGGGCATGCCATCGTAGTAGGGTTCGATCATCATGTGCACCTCTCCAAACTGCCCTGAACCACCTGATTGCTTCTTGTGGCGGTAAGTTGCCTTGGCATTCTTGGTGATGGTTTCACGGTAGGGGATCTTTGGGGGAAGGAACTCGATACCTATTTTGCTGGTGTTTTCAATCATCCACCTGGCAACGTTCAGGTGCAATTCTCCCTGACCCGAAAGGATCACCTGCTTCAATTCCTTGGAATGTTCATAAAGAAGGGTGGGGTCGATGTTGTTCATTTCTTTCAGTACCCCGGCCAGTTTTTCTTCGTCGGCACTGTTTTTTGCTTTTACAGCCTGCCTGATCTTTGGTTCAGGGAACACGATGGGGCTTACTGTAAGTCCCTGGTTTTTGCTGGTGGTAAGGGTTGTATTGGTGCGGCTGTCTTTCAGTTTAATGGTAGCTGCGATATCCCCGGCTACAACTTTTTCAACCTTCTGTCGGTTTTTGCCCGCAACAACAAACAGTTGCGAAAGCCTTTCCTTGGAATCGGATGAGCTGTTTACAAGGTCAATGGCCTCCGTAAGGGTGCCGTCATATACCTTGAAGAAAGAGATCTCTCCCAGGTGCTGCTCAATAGCTGTTTTGAAAATAAGCGCAGTGGCAGGAGCAGCAGGATCAAAAGCAAGCTCTTTGTCTTCGGTAGTTTTTTCTTTGGTTACTTCGTTGGGTGAAGGCAGGCTTACTGCAGCAAATTCAAGAAATCTTGCCACACCCTGGTTGTGCTTGCCTGAAACACAGAAAAGCGGGAACATGGTGCGGGTAGTGATCCCCAGTTTGATTCCGTGGGCCAGTTCTTCCGCTGTAAGTGTACCATTTTCAAAGAAGTTTTCCATCAGTGCCTCATCACTTTCGGCAGCTGCTTCAATGATGGCATTCTGGTACTCCTCAGCCTTTGCTTTTTCAGCGTCAGGGATATCCGTAATTTCGGGTTTGCCACCATCTTTGGGGAATTTGTAAAGCTTCATTTCCAGCACGTCAACCACGCTGTCAAAGCCCATACCTGCATTCACAGGAAACTGGGCGGGGATAACCTTATCGCCAAACTGTACTTTGAGTTGCCTTAGGCTTTCATCGAAATTGGCTTTTTCATGGTCGAGCTGGTTGAGGAGAAATACCGCCGGCTTTTCCAGGCGGGAGATCTGCCTCCAGGTAATTTCTGTTCCTACTTCCACACCGTTTTGTGAATTCACTACCATAACAGCGGTATCGGCAACTTTAAGTGCTGCAACCACCTCCCCTATAAAATCATCAAAGCCGGGAGTGTCAATGATATTGATCTTTTTTCCGGCAAATTCTGAATACAATACGGTTGAAAAAACAGATGCCTGACGCTCAAGCTCTATTTCCCTGTAATCGGACACAGAGTTCTTGTCATCTACAGACCCTCTGCGGTTTATTACACCTCCTTCAAAGATCATGGCTTCTGCCAACGTCGTTTTACCGGCTTTGGTACCCCCGGTCAGTGCAATGTTTTTAATTTCGCTGGTTTGATATACTTTCATTTCGATTAAAATTTTATGAACTGGTAAACTATTTCAATTCAGGTATTTATAAAGAGATATTGTTTCGTAATTGTTGCTGGGCAACCATGTCAGGCCTTTTGTTTTATGGAATGTATCCTGCTTGATATGAACGTCCCGCAAAAAGTTGCTAAAGATAGGAAAAAACTACTTTCTGCAGCCAAAAACAGGTTAAAATTTCACTGCCATAAGTTGCATAAAATCATCAAGCCTGTCCTGTATTTTCTGCTCATCGAGTTCAAGCAATTTGTCGGTGCCAAATTTTTCCACAGTAAAGCTGGCCATGGCAGAGCCATAAATGATGGCGCGCTTCATGTTCTCAAACCCTACATCGCCGGTTTTTGCCAGGTAACCCATAAATCCTCCGGCAAAGGTATCTCCTGCACCTGTTGGGTCAAATACCTCTTCCAGGGGCATGGCCGGAGCAAAAAACATCTGGTCTTCAAAGAAGAGCAGTGCACCATGTTCCCCCTTTTTCACGATGAGGTAGCGCGGGCCCATGGTAAGGATCTTACGGGCCGCTTTTACCAGCGAATATTCGCCTGATAGCTGCCGGGCCTCTTCATCATTGATGGTAAGCACATCGATCATGGTGATCACTTCCAGCAGGTCATCCAATGCAATGTCCATCCAGAAGTTCATGGTATCCATACAGATCAGCTTTGGCTTCGGGTCCATCTGTTCGATTACCCGCTTTTGGATAGCAGGGGTTAGGTTGCCCAGCATAAGGTATTCGCTGTTTTTAAACTCTTCGGGCACTACGGGGTCGAAATCGGCAAGCACATTCAATTCCGTTACCAGGGTATCGCGAATGTTCATGTTTTCGTGGTATTTGCCGGCCCAGAAAAAGGTTTTCCCGTCGGGGATGATTTTTATCCCACTGGTATCAATGCCGTGATTTTTCATAAGGTCGAGGTGGCTTTGCGGAAAATCGCCCCCCACTACTGATACGATACGGATGTTATTTGTTAAATGACTGGCAGCAAGGCCAATGTATGTTCCGGCACCTCCTAAAATTTTTCCGGTTTTACCAAAAGGGGTTTCAACTTCATCAAACGCTACAGTTCCAATTACCAACAAGCTCATATTAAATGTGATTGAGTTTTTTAGAGTTGCAAAGATAGAAAAATAGAACAAATGTTACAGGATAATAATGAGGGATTTACCTTATTGTTCCTTAAAATTCCCAGGCTTTCGTGCCCTTGTTAGCCTATCCCGGATTTTGAGTTGAAAAAAAGCCCCCGAAGGAGCTTTACTGTTTTTTATTCCACCGTAACCGATTTGGCCAGGTTGCGGGGCTGATCTACATTGCAGCCACGCATAACGGCAATGTGGTACGAGAGCAACTGCAGCGGAACACTGGCAACAATGGGTACAAATGCTTCGTCGGTATCGGGGATCTCTATCACATAATCAGCCATCTGGCTCACTACTGTATCTCCTTCGGTAACAATTGCCACAATGGACCCCTTGCGGGCTTTTACTTCCTGAATGTTGCTGATCACCTTGTCGTACGATCCTTTGCGGGTAGCGATAACCACTACCGGCATGTTGGCATCGATAAGGGCAAT
>SLIL01000233.1 GCA_007135645.1 Bacteroidales bacterium | reverse complement strand
CAGGAGAATGTTCCTTCCTGATAGGATGCCAGGGCTGCAACACCTGCCACAAACAGGAATATAAGCACCAGGGGTTTGTAGGTTTCCCAGGTGGATGCTGTTTCCTGTTCAGGGATTGCGGAGGAATGGGAATGGGTATCTTTGGTTTGATGTGCTGCTCTTTCAGCAACTTCCGTGATGCGGTAGTCTCCGGCATCGGCAAGAAGTTTGTCCAGTTGGGAGCGGTCGGGTTTGCGGTCTGCCTGCACCTTTGCTGTCCCTTCCTGGTGGCTTACTTCTGCCGACAGTACATCGGGATGTTTCAGGAATACGCTTTTTACTTTGGCAGCGCATCCTCCGCAGGTCATTCCGGTGATGGTGTAGGTGAGGTTCATAATGAACGTTTTTTAATTGTTTAACCGCAAGGAACGCAAAGATTTATCGCAAAGGTGGCAAATTTCTTAGCGTTCTTTGCGGCTCCTTTGCGTTCCTTGCGGTTTCAAAAAATTACCTGCTGCAGCAACTTCCAATGCTTTTCATCAATTGCCCAGTTTCGTCGCTATCAGGGCGTTCATAATGGCAGCAGGCGGGAAGTGCTTTGTATACATCATCTTTGGCACGTACCTTATCAGTATCGTGGCCTGCTTCCGCGATTTTTTTGTGTACATCGTCCAGGTTCACCTTGTCGGAATCGTATTCGATGGTGAGCATTTTGGTTTCCCGGTTCCAATCGGCAGCGTCAACACCGTCAACGCTTTTGGCGGCTTTTTCGATGCGTGCCTCGCACATACCACAGGCTCCGTACACTTTGAATTCGGTTTTGTGATCATGACTGAATCCCAGCAAGGGGATAAGAAATGTTGCTAAAAAAAGAAGGGTTTTCATGATAAGAAATTTTAGTTAAGTAATGATTGGATTGATTAAAAGATAAAATTACAACCCAACAAGCGCTTTTCTTTTACACTTTGACGGGAATAAACTGTAAAATTTACAGTTTGTCGATGGCTTTTCGGTTTTTGATAAGCAATTTGCGGAATTGTCCAGGGGTCATCCCAGTGATTTTTTTAAACTGGTTGGTAAGGTAGGCTGCACTGCTGTAACCCATGTGGAATGCTATTTCCGAAAGGGTAATCTCGTCGTAGAACAAAAGCTCTTTCACCTTCTCAATTTTTTGACGAATGATAAACTGCTCAATGGTAATGCCTTCAATGGAAGAAAACAGGTTGCTGATGTAGTTGTATTCGTAATGCAATTCTGCAGCGATAAGCTCCGTCCAGTTGTTGTTTAGTTCTCCGTCGTTGTGGTGAATTTTTTCAATCACAAGGGTTTTTACCCGCTCAATGAGTCTGCTTTTTTTGTCGTCAATGATTTCGAAACCCAGGTTGCACAATGCCAACTTCAGGGTTTCCAATTCCTGGGTGTCAGGTTGTTTATCGGAAAATAGCATCTGACCCAGGGTGACGTCTGCATTGTGAATGCCCAGCTTTTCTGCTTCGGCTTTTACGGCCAGGATGCAACGTTGGCATACCATGTTTTTGATGTATAAGGGCATCTTTGTAGGATTAATTTATTTTGATCAGCAGCTGGAGAAGTGACGACAGTTCAATGCATGCAATCCATTCCGCAACTTGCCTTACCATAGACAGACACCATTTTTGCCTGCTCCAGGTGACCCGCAAGAGTGCCTGGCAATGCTCATTTGCAAGGAGATTCCTGGAATCAGAAAAACAAGGAATATGGAAACTGGTTTCCTCATAATCAATGCATTGTAATTCCAACAATAATGAAACAAGCTAAAGGATCTATTGTTGAGAGCTGGTGGAAAATTCTCATGACCATACATGAAGCTTGGAACTGGTTCAATGAGAGCATTTATGAGATTGTAAAGCTCGAATTCTACCCCATGGCCTATGATGAAATGGAAACCATCGAAAGCATTGACCGGGCCGCGGAATTCAAGAAATGGATGAATAACTGAATGAAACTTATGTGAGATTCAATTCCCCGGGAAAGAGAAATTCGATTCCTGCAACTTTTTTGTGTAAGGTTATATTGCCAGAAGATATTTCATAAAAAGCCCGGTAATCATTGCCAGTCCTATACTGAGCAGAGTGCCAATGAGGAAATATTCAGTAAGTTTTCGGTCTGGATGGCCTTTGATGTGGGCAAAACGGAAAATAGATTTGGCAGCAATTAGAAACCCTATCCCCTCCCAACGGCCCAATAGTACAAAGGTCAGGATAAAAAGCCTTTCCAGCATACCTATGAAGCTTCCTGCATTTTGCAGGCTTTCATCGTCTGGGGTTTTGGCTGCATCGTACCACCGGGAAACAAGTATGCGGATGATCACCGAAGCGGGCATGGTAACAAACACAATTCCGGTAATGAAAATCAAAAATTCATTGCTTTGCAGAAAAACAAGGGATACATCCATCTCCTGCCACCAAATAGCTACACCTGCCAGAACCAGCAAATGCAATGACTGATCGAGCACGAAGAAGGTTGTGTTGTTGTTTTTGGCTGGAAGATATAACCTCAAAATGTCGATCAGGAAATGTGTACTCATAATTACCAGTGCAGGCAACCAGAAATTTGTATCCCACACCAGTAGCATCACCAGTGCACCATGCAGCAGAATATGCAGATACAAATGGGGCGATCTGAGTTTTCTCTTCCGCTTGCTCTTTACCCAGGTATTGGATTGAAATACATAATCGCCCAGTATATGCGCCAGAAAAAGTTGAAGAAATAAGATCATGACCTTAATTTTTGAGTGATCATTTCGCGGTACAGTGATTCCAGTTCCATAATTTCATCATAGTAAGCGCGTTTCTGGCGTGCACTAACCGACGACTGGCTAATGCCCAGTTTTTCGGCAAGTTGTACCTGGGTCAGCAGGGGCGAATTCATCCGCATGTTTATAAATTCGGCTGACATGCGGCTCCAGGAATCAACAGCAATAAGTGCAAGGCGAATGCTCACGTTGAGTTGCCTGTTAATATCATTCCATGGAGTTTCTAGGGCCAGGGAAATCTTCTCCTTTTTCAGATTTTCATACCTATCACCAGATAAAATAAATGCCTCTCCATTGCTTTCTGTAATGCGGGATGATGTATAATCCTTATTCCCAATTCCGATTGCCATCCTTGCCCCTACCCCGGCTTTGCTTTTTACTAGTGCCTTTATCCTGAGCGCCACCCCAAGAGCCTCCGCCGGATCAGCTATCTCCAGTTGAAAAGTATCACCCCGGAAAATATCCCATACTGCCGGATAGGGGCCTATCTGCTCAAAAAGAGCTTTCAGCGGACCCATCCAGATATCCGGAGATTTTATTTCGCGTGAACTGATTATGTCACCTGTAATGATACTTGTCATGGTGCAAATATAGTTATTTTTGTAAATAAGAGAAAATATTTATTAATTAAAAAATATAGTTTATTATAGACTAAATAGACTATAAATAAAAACATTTACTGAAATATCAATTTGAGGGGCTACAAAGAGAAACCACTTCCGGTTCATCTCAGCTTTTCATTGCCGCATTGACATTCATCCGTCAAAGCTTCACCTTTATCACCTTTCATTTTTCACTTTATGCAGGAGGGGATAATTTTGTCCTGAGAATAAATTAGCAAGTGAAGCTTGCATCTCACCTGAGT
>SLIL01000348.1 GCA_007135645.1 Bacteroidales bacterium | reverse complement strand
GATTCGCAAGTACTTATTTTGGAATGGGTGCTTCGGTTACCATTCTGGATGATGGTGCCCGCCCGGCAGGATCTTTTTTTGCCGGTGGAAGGTTTCTGGACAGGCTTCTTTCTCCCGAAGAAGTGGCAGAAAAGGCTCTTTTCGATACCATCAGGCAACTGGGGCAAACACAAATCGCATCAGGCAGGTATAACATGCTGATAGATAACCGCATTGCTGGCAATCTGTTATGGAGACTTTTCCAGCCCATGTCGGGTAGAAATCTTCAGCAAAGAAACTCCTTCCTGCTGGGAATGCTTGATAAACCAATTGGATCGCAGCATCTTACTATTATTGACGATCCGTTGATTAAAGGTGGGCTGGCATCAAGGCTATTTGATAGCGAGGGCATTGCAGCCCAAAGGAGGACCATGGTTGACAAGGGTGTGCTCAAAGCCTATTACATTGATAATTATTACGGCCGGAAGCTGGGTATGCAACCCAATGGCGGATCATCATCAAATATTGTAATGGGTTATGGCACAAGGAGCCAGGAACAACTGATCGCTGCCCAGGATAAAGCAATTCTTGTTACTTCGTTTAATGGCGGGAATGCTAATTCTACCACAGGTGATTTCTCATTTGGTATTTCAGGTCAGTTGATCGAAAAAGGCAAAATTGTAAAACCTGTCAATGAGATGAATATATCCGGAAACTTTAAGAATTTATGGAATGATCTCATAGAAACAGGAAATGATCCCTATCCCTATTCTTCCATGCAAAGCCCCACACTGGTTTTCAGAGGAGTAGACTTTAGTGGCCTGTGATTGATGCCACAACGCGAATACAAATTACCATAAAAAAAAACGGCTGTTTTGACTTTGCAAAACAGCCGTTTTCCCATTCAGAATACAAAGATTAATCGAGATTTTGCTCAGCTCTCATTTTTGTTTTCCATGCCTGGTAATCAGTTTCAAACTTATCGGTATCATTCACTCTCAACCAGGTACCATATTTTACATAATCAGGAATGTGACCATTGTTAGATTTCTTAAGTTCCTCAGGAATGCCAAGTTCGTTGAGGTATCGTTCATAAGAAATTTTACTGGGTCTCTCATCTTTTCTGTTCATAGCAGTTGGTTTTTTTAAGATTGGTTAATTAAGACTATCACAGCACACAATAGAAAAGGCCCTGTAAAACAGAAGTCTCGCGTAGCGGGGAGGCTATAAATCTAAATTGTGCTTTTTTTTAAAAGAATCGTTGTAGCCTCGACAGGAATCGAACCTGTATCTAAAGTTTAGGAAACTTCTATTCTATCCATTGAACTACGAGGCCATGATGAATGGGTGCAAAAATAAATATTTTTTTTTACTAAATAAAACACCAACTCATTTAAATTCACCAAAAAGAAGACATAAAGGATTATTTTTATGTCTATCAAGTTTTAAAACGGGCTTAAGAAATTATTGAGCCGTTTTTAATAACTGCACCCGGATGAAGGAACGTAAGCTTCTTATCCTGGCCCTCGGCCATTAGGATCATCCCATATGATTCAATTCCTTTAATCACCTTTGGCCTGAGATTAGCAAGCAAAACTACCTGTTTACCAATCACTTCCTCAGGAGTAAAGCATTCAGCGATCCCGGAAACCACAGTGCGGGTGTCCACTCCGCTGTCGAGTGTTAGCTTGAGCAGTTTTTTGGTTTTGGCTACTTTTTCAGCGGTGGTAATGGTTGCTATGCGCAGATCCATTCGTGCAAAATCTTCGTAACTTATATCTTCTTTCAGAGGATTTACGTCGATACTTTCTTCATTTTGATTAACCTCTCTGGTTTGCTGTAATTTTTCAATCTGAAACTGGATCTGCTCATCTTCAATTTTGCTGAAAAGCAGGGCTGGTTGGTTGATAATATGTCCCGCTTTAAGAATCTCAGGTTTTGCACCGTTGTCCCAGCTAACCATCTCCAGTGAAAGCATTTCCAGTAGTTTGCGCGAAGTGAAGGGCAGAAATGGTTCGCTGAGCACTGCAAGTGCGCCACAGATCTGAAGATTTATATTTAAAATGGTGGCAACCCTTTCAGGATCAGTTTTAAAAAGCTTCCATGGTTCATTGTCTGTAAGATACTTATTGCCCAGGCGTGCCAGGTTCATCAGTTCGCTCAGGGCTTCCCTGAACCTGTATGTCTCCAGGCTTTTTGCAATGATTTCAGGATATTTCTCCATCTGGTCGATGGTTTTCTTGTCATAGTCGGAAAGTTCGGATCTTGCCGGGACTTTGCCATCAAAATATTTATGGGTCAGCACCAGAGTGCGGTTTACAAAGTTGCCGTAAATGGCCAGCAACTCATTGTTGTTGCGCGCCTGGAAATCTTTCCATGTAAAGTCGTTGTCTTTTGCCTCAGGTGCAGCAGCGCACAGGGCATACCTGAGCACATCCTGCATGTCTGGGAATTCTTCCAGGTATTCATGCAGCCAGACGGCCCAGTTGCGGCTTGTGGATATTTTATCTCCTTCCAGGTTCAAAAATTCATTGGCAGGTACATTCTCCGGCAGAATATATGAACCTTCGGCGTGGAGCATGGAAGGGAAAATAATACAGTGAAAAACAATGTTGTCTTTGCCAATAAAGTGTACCAGTTTAGAGTCGTCACTTTTCCAGTAAGGCTCCCAGTCTTTGCCGGTTTCCTGCGACCATTCGCGGGTGGCTGAAATATATCCTATGGGAGCATCAAACCAAACATAGAGCACTTTGCCGTCAGCACCTTCAACGGGAACTTTCACACCCCAGTCCAGATCGCGGGTAACAGCTCTTGGCTGCAAACCCTGATCAATCCAGGATTTGCACTGGCCATATACATTGGTTTTCCAGTCGTGTTTGTGTCCTTCCAGAATCCACTGCCTCAGCATAGGCTCATAATCCTGCAGGGGAAGGTACCAGTGCTTTGTTTTCTTCATGATCGGTTTATTGCCACTAAGAACAGACTTCGGATTGATAAGATCGTTGGGACTAAGTGATGTGCCACAATTTTCACACTGGTCTCCATAGGCTTTTTCGTAGCTGCAATGGGGGCAGGTGCCTGTTATGTAGCGGTCGGCAAGGAACTGGTTATTGGCTTCATCAAAAAATTGTTCTGACTCCTTTTCTGCCAGTTTACCATTTTCGTAAAGTTTTCTGAAAAAATCAGAAGCAGTGCTGTGATGAATATCGGCTGAGGTGCGACTGTAAACATCAAAGGAGATCCCGAATTTCTCAAAGGATTCCATGATCATGTAGTGATATTTATCCACAACATCCTGCGGGGTAACCCCTTCTTTTCGTGCTTTTATGGTAATTGGAACCCCATGTTCATCACTACCACCAATGAAGATCACATCCCTGCCTCTGGCACGAAGATATCTTGCATAAATGTCTGCCGGGACATACACCCCTGCCAGGTGGCCTATATGCACAGGTCCGTTAGCGTAAGGCAGAGCAGATGTTACGGTATAGCGTTTGAAACTTTTTGGGGACTTTTGCTGATCCATGGAATTCTGTTTTAGGGTTTATGGAAAAATCGAAGTGCAAAGGTATAAAATTAACATGCTTTGTGGTGCGGTAAAAATTTTTATCTGCAATGATCCTAAGACAGCAAATAATCTAATCTGTCATGCATGATAAATCATCTTTATGAGATTTTGTCAGTCAAGCATCAAGCTTTTCTGAAATGACAGGATATAATTCAGCAATGGTGCTATTTTTCCGGGGCAGATCGGTAAGAATTGATTTTGTGAAACAGCTTTTCGTAGTCAAATGGCTTGGAAACAAAGTCGTCCATTCCCGATTCAAAAGCTTTTTGACGGGTTTCAACAAATGCATCAGCGGTAAGGGCAACAATGGGGATGTTTGGATTGGTTATCTTTCCCAAGGGATTGTTGCGTATTTGTTGGGTGGTTTCATAGCCGTCCATTCCGGGTAAAAGAATGTCGAGCAGCAAAAGATCAAACTTTTCTTTCTCAAGCAACTCCAGAGCCTCTTCGCCGGTTGAGATGATCACTAAATGGGCTTCCCATTTTTTTCCGATGATTTTTTGTGCAACAAACTGGTTCATTTTATCATCTTCAACCAATAAAATCTTCATCCCTTTCAACGAATATTCTTCACTTTCCTTTGTCTGGGATTTAGTTTTAGATGCCAGCTTTTTCCCTTTTTCCATGGGGAGGTAAAAAGTAAAAGCGGAACCCTGGCCCACAACGCTTTTTGCATGGATCTCTCCACCCTGCAATTCAATTAGTTTTTTACAAATGGTGAGTCCAAGGCCACTTCCTCCATACTTTCGTGAAGTATCGTGTTTCTCCTGGGTAAATTTTTCAAATATGGCATTGAGCCTATCGGCAGAAATTCCAATACCGGTATCTTTTACTTCAAAAAGAATGTTGTTTCCTTTTTGGTTTTCGGCACTTAAGGTCACGCTTCCTTCATGGGTAAATTTTATAGCATTTGACAAAAGGTTTAGCAGAATTTGTCTCAGCCGGAGCGTGTCGCCTTTCAATATTTTTGGAACACTTTCATCTACACGGATATTCAACCGGATTCCTTTTTCTTTTGCTTTGATTTTCAACGCCTGGATGATGGTGTCGATCAGTTCTCTGAGATCAAACTCTTCGGTCTCAAATTGTATGTTGCCTGATTCGATTTTATTGTAATCCAGAATGTCATCAATAAGCCCCAGCAGGTGTGCGGCTGAAACCTTAACAGAAGAAAGGTTTTCCTCCTGGTCGGGAGTTTGGTTTTCGTGGAGCATCAGATCAGTGAGCGACACCACCGCATTGAGCGGAGTTCTGATCTCATGGCTCATCAATGACAGGAACTCTGACTGGGCTTGCCTGGCTTTTTCTGCATCATCTCTGGCTTGCTTCAATTGATTCTCTGCCAGCTTTTTCTCGCTTACATCCCGCACAATTGCCTGAACCATATACCTGTTTCTGACAAAAATCCTCGCAAAACTTACCTCAGCATCAAAAGGACTATTGCTTCTTAGGAGTTTACACTCAAAAGTCTGGGGATTACCTTCCAGAGCCAGGGCTGATTTTTTAAGGATTTGTGCACCGCTATCATGGATGCCACTATCAGCAATAAGACCTGAAAAAAAATGACATACCAGGGTTTCTTTTCTCAACTGAAATAATTCCTCTGCCCTGGTATTGCAATCAATGATCTTATTTTCGTCGAGAATAAGGATGGGATCGTAGGATTTTTCAAACAGTGCTTTGTATTTCTGCTCGGAGAAAAGCAGTCTCTTTTCTGCCATCTTCCGGGTGGTTATATCTTCAATGAATCCTTCAAGATACACTTGTTTATCCCTTCTTCTATCATAAACTTTCCTTAAATGTATGAGTGTATGGATCCTGGACTTATCCTTTTTAAACAGTTCTTTTTCTATAATGAACCGGGTTTCTTTGCTTTTAACCAGATTCTTTCTGAACTCTTTCTCATATTCCAGCTGTGGAAAGAACTTGTCGGGTTTGTTGTTGATGTCCATCAAAAAACTAACTGTATTGTCATACCCGAACATCTGGGCAAAAGCCCTGTTGGCATTTAAAAACTGAAAATGACGATCAATTTTAAATATCCCAAGCGATGAATCTTCAAACATACGGCGGTAGCGATCTTCGCTTTCCATAAGTTTTTCTTCAAAAACCTTGCGATCATGAATATCGGTGCAGGCCGCAATAAAACCTCCATAGTTGCCTTCTATATCGGTAAAAGGCCTTGCGTGATTCATAACCCAGCGATAATTGCCAAACTGGTCTTTTAGCCTGAATTCTACAACAAAAGGCTCCTTGTTTTTCAGTCCGTTTTTAAAGGCTGAGTTGAAAATTTTCCTGTCTTTTTCAGGAACCAGTTTTGCAAACCCGTTTTTCAATAGTTCATCAAAGGATAGTCCTGCAAACTCAAGCATGGTATTATTGAAAAAATTGTAATTTCCTTTTTGGTCACATTGCCATACCATGATGGGAAAATCTTCCAGAAGTTTCAGGTAAAAATTCTTTGCTTTTTCCAGGTTCTGCTCAGCAATTTTTCTTTTGGTAATATCTTCCTTGATAGCCAGATAATTAATGATCTCCCCCTCGTTATTTTTTACCGGGGTAATGGTGCCCAATTCCCAGTAAACGGTTCCTTTTTTGCTCCTGTTCAGAAATTCGCCTTTCCATGTATTTCCGGAGCTGATGGTTTCCCACAACTCTTTGTAATCGATCACCGAATTCTCATGCTTAATAATTCTTGGGTTTTGCCCAATGGCTTCTGCGGGGGTATATCCGGTAATTTTAAAAAACTGAGGATTGGCATATTGAATATTTCCCTGGGTATCGGTAATAATGATTGAGTTGGCACTTTGCTCAAAAGCCGTGTTTAAAAGCAGCAACTGCTCTTCTGTTGCTTTAATTTTAGTAATATCACTAAGAGAGGATTGTATGATATAGGTATTGGATTCTTCCGAAAAAAATACTTTGCTTTCAATCTTCATCCAAAGGTCATTGCCTGATCTTGATTTTAGATTCAGCAAGGCGGTTGAACTCTGATTTTCCGATAGTAATTCCTGTAAATGGAAGTGGTAATTATCCTGTGACTCTTTGTTTATTATTGTAGCAAATGATTTATTTATGGCTTCAACTTTTGAAATCTCAAGGATGTTACAAAAGGTCTGATTGACATTAAGGATTATCCCATTTTTGTTCAGCAAAACATATCCTACCGGAGCATACTCAAACAAATCAGTGTAACGTTTTTTCTCCAGTTCCAGAAGCCCCTGGGTCCTTCTTAATTCCTCGTTCTGCATTTCCAATTCAATCTGATGAACCTGTAACTCATGCAAAATTTTCCGGAGGTCATTTCCTGTGTTGTTGTCTACCGCAGAAGCCTTACTAAGCTCCTTAAGTGTTTTTTCTGCTCTCTCTCTCAATTGTTTAAGTTTTTCTCCGGGCAGCATATGTGTTTTGTTTAATCCTGTTTATGTTGAATAGGGTAATGTTCTGAAAAAGCACCTTAAAATAATGTATAAAATTATAAAATATTTCGACAAACAAACTGTAAAATTGCTTGACAATAAAAGATATTTCGTCCTAATTGCTACATAATTCTTATTTATATAGTTATATAACGCAATATAAAGATACAAATTATTGATGTTTTAAAAAGACCTAAGGAAATGAACAAATTAGGGTATATCTGCGAATAATCTTCTAACTTTGCAACTGTCAAAATGTCATTTTAGAGTTCAGCTCAATTTAGCTTGAATTCTGAACAGAGACAAAAAGTAAAAAATGGATATCAAAAGCATAAAACAGAGATTTGGGATCATCGGGCACTCCTCTTCCCTCGACAGGGCCATCGATGTTGCTGTTCAGGTGGCCCCAACGGACATTACGGTGCTCATAACCGGTGAAAGCGGTGTTGGTAAAGAGGCATTCCCCAAAATTATTCACCAGCTAAGTGCCCGCAAGCATGGGCCTTTTATCGCCGTAAACTGCGGAGCAATTCCAGAGGGTACGATTGACTCTGAGCTTTTCGGCCATGAAAAAGGTTCTTTTACTGGTGCCCATGAGGCCAGAAGGGGATATTTTGAGGTGGTAAACAATGGTACAATTTTTCTTGATGAAGTGGCAGAGTTGCCACTCCTTACCCAGGTAAGGCTTCTCAGGGTGCTTGAAAGTGGTGAATTTATCAAGGTTGGATCATCTAAAGTATTGAAAACCAATGTGAGGGTTGTAGCAGCTACCAATGTCAACCTGCAGGATGCCATAGCCAGTGGAAAATTCAGGGAAGATCTGTATTACAGGCTAAGCACTGTGCCTATTTTTGTTCCTCCTTTGCGCGAAAGGCAGCAGGATATCGTTATGCTCTTTAAAAAGTTTTCTTCAGATTTTGCCGAAAAATACCGCATGCCTCCTTTGCAGCTTACACCAGATGCAGAAAGCATCCTGCTCAACTACAGGTGGCCCGGAAATATCAGACAGCTTAAGAACATGGCAGAGCAGGTGTCGGTTATTGAAAGCAACAGGCTGATCACTCCCGAGATCATCCACAAATATCTTCCCGAAAGCCGCTCGTCCAATCTTCCCGTTTTGGTAAATGATCTTAAAAGAAACCAGGAAAACATCAGTGAGAGAGACATTCTTTACCGGTTGCTTTTTGACATGAAAAAGGACATTACTGACCTGAAAAAGATTGTTGTTGAACTTTCCAGGCATGGGCAGATCAGCGGAAGTTTTTACGAAGAGAATCCCAATCTGATGAAAAGCCTCTACAAAGAAATGGATGCTCCTCCCATGATCAATAGCCAGTCAGAAGAAGATAATACCGGCTCAATGGACGATCATCATCAGATCATTGACAGCTACGAAGAAGATACCACAGATTACCTGGAAGAAAATCTGAGTATCCAGAAAAAGGAAAAGGATCTGATTGTAAGGGCACTGCAGAAGCATAGCGGAAGAAGAAAGAAAGCCGCAGAAGAACTGGGCATAAGCGAACGAACACTTTACCGTAAAATCAAGGAATACGATATAGGCGCGTAATAATCGCACTGTTTTTGGCGTATATAACTTATGGCCGTAATATATTCAATATCAATTGCAATAAAAAAATGACAAGAACTGTTTCAATCATCCTGTTCATAGTGCTAAGTGCATTTGTTTTTAAAGGATGTGGTGTTTATTCATTTACCGGTGCATCTATACCTCCGGGAGCAAGAACTTTTTCGGTTGATCATTTTCCTAACCATGCCTCTCTGGTGCAACCCACTCTTAGCCAGGTATTAACTGATGCATTGCAGGATAAGTTCTCCAGGCAAACCAACCTGCAGCTCACCAACGGAATCGGCGACCTGCATTTTGAAGGGAGTATTACCGGCTATACCATTCAGCCGCAGGCGATGCGTGCCGATGACAGAGCTCAGCAAAACCGGCTCACCATTACTATTAGGGTAAAATTCGTAAATGAATTTGAACCGGAAAACGATTTTGAACAAACCTTCTCAAGATTTTACGACTACGATAGTACAGAAAACCTTTCGGCTATTGAGCCCATAGCAATCGACCTCATCGTGGAGGCCCTTGTGGAAGACATATTCAACAGGGCCGTTGTAAACTGGTAAACCTATTAAGGCATGCAAAATCAAAGAAAAATACTGGATATTCTCAAAAAGCCCTATGAGCTCAATGAACAAAGCTTTGAGGTTTTGCAAAAGCTTACAAAGGACTATCCGTATTGCCAGACTCTGCAGATTCTCCTGGCTAAAAATCTGCAGCAATATGATAAGCTTGCCTTCGAAAAACAGGTCAACAAGGCATCTGCATATGCCGTTGACCGGAGAAAGTTTCAACGCTACATCTCCGACAGGGATAAGCCTGCCAGCCAGGAGGCCGTGATTGAAACCATTACTCCCAAACCCGTAAAACAAGAGCCCCGGTTTTTTGAAATCCCTGTTCAGACTGAATCAGAGCCTGCGTCGGACATTGCTGCCACTGAAATTCCAGCCCAACAAGAAGAACCAGAAGCCGCAATTCAGCCCGTTGAAGAAACAGTAAAAGAAAAGTCCCCGGATGTTGTTGTCATTGATACCCCTGAAGAAGAATCCGTAAAACCGCAGCAGGAAGTTAAAGAAGAAGCAACAAAACCAGGCAGGAGTTTGCTGGATATTGTAAAAGCGAGGCTCAGGGAGATCAGGGACCGAAATAAAAAGAAGGAGGAAGTTGTTAGTCCGGCTGCCGAAATCGTGAAGCAAATCCCTGAGGAGCAGGTGGACAAGGAGCAGGAAAAGCCAGCTCACGTTGAAATTGAAACCAAACAGATTACCGATAAACCCAGTCCTGTTGAAGGCTTTACGAGGCATGAGCGGCAGGCACAAAAACCTGATATCAACTTCTTAATAGATAAATTCCTCAAGGAGGAACCCAAAATCAGGGTAAAAAAGGAAGATTTGCCAGAGCAACAGGAGGATTTATCGGTCCCCAGCACCAGTGAAGATCCTCTATTGGTTTCTGAAACACTTGCTCAGGTTTACCTTAAACAAGGCAAGAAAGAAAAGGCTTTGGACATCTATGAAAAATTATGCTTGAAATTTCCGGAAAAAAGCAGTTACTTTGCAAAAAAAATAATAGCTATTAAAAACGAAATCAACATTTAAAAAGAAGAATAATGGGTGCGTACGTATTAATATCAGTCCTGGTACTGATTACATGTGTTTTATTGATCTTAATTGTTTTGGTGCAAAATTCAAAAGGGGGCGGCCTTGCTTCCAATTTTGCTTCCAATAACCAGATAATGGGTGTAAGAAAAACCACAGACTTTCTTGAAAAAGCAACATGGACACTTGCCATCGTTTTGCTTACCTTAACCCTTACATCTACGTTTGTTATTCCGCGTGGGCAGGTTATTGAAACCCGTCAGAGTGAAATTATGGACAGGATCCCGATGACTACTCCTGACTTTGCAACTCCTCCCATGGAGCAGCCTGCAACCCAGAATAACGATGCAGAAATAATTCTGGATTAGGATACAAAAACCAACCAGCAAAAAGTGTCAGATTGTCATAACATCTGACACTTTTTTTTTGTCCAGACCTGCGTTAAGTGCAAAAATGTCCCATAAATATGCCTTTTTAGCCTTTGGCACAAAAAATGACAAGTGCGAGTGTGCATATAACTTGCAATCGAAAATATAAGCTTTACAAATAAATTAATGTTTAACAAATTAAAAGTTTGAAATATGGCAAAAGTAAACATCAAGCCCTTGGCAGACAGGGTGTTGGTTGAACCAGCAGCAGCAGAAGAAAAAACCGCTGGTGGTATTATTATTCCCGATACAGCGAAGGAAAAACCCATGAAAGGTACTATCGTTGCTGTGGGAGAAGGAAAAAAAGATGAACCCATTACTGTTAAAGTAGGTGATGTGGTACTGTACGGAAAATATGCAGGAACAGAGATCACCGTTGATGGAAGCGATTACCTGATCATGCGTGAGTCTGACATTTATGCTGTTATTGGCTAAATAAAGATGTTTAATTAATTACAAACCGAAAAAAATAATTTGAATTATGGCAAAAGATATAGTTTTTAACCTGGAAGCAAGAAACGCCCTTAAAGTAGGAGTAGATAAGCTCTCCAATGCAGTAAAAGTGACCCTGGGCCCCAAAGGGCGCAATGTAATTATTGACAAGAAGTTTGGTGCACCTGTCATTACCAAGGATGGTGTTACTGTAGCAAAAGAAATTGAACTGGAAGATGCCATTGAAAACATGGGTGCCCAAATGGTGAAAGAAGTTGCCAGCAAAACTGCTGACGTGGCCGGTGACGGTACTACCACTGCAACAGTTCTGGCACAGGCCATTATTAACAGCGGTCTGAAAAACGTTACTGCCGGAGCCAACCCAATGGATCTTAAGCGCGGTATCGATAAGGCTGTTGAAAAAGTTGTTGAGCATCTCAGGACTCAATCACAGGAAGTGGGCGACAGCATTGATAAAGTAGAGCAGGTTGCTACTATTTCTGCCAACAACGACAGAAATATTGGTAAACTCATTGCCGAGGCCATGAGCAAAGTGAAAAAAGAGGGTGTTATTACCATTGAAGAAGCCAAAGGTACCGAAACCGAAGTAAAAGTGGTTGAAGGTATGCAGTTTGACCGTGGTTACATCTCTCCCTATTTTGTAACCGATACCGAAAAGATGGAAACCGTTTTTGAAGATCCTTACATCCTGATCCACGACAAGAAGATCAGCACCATGAAGGATTTTCTGCCTATTCTTGAGAAAGTTGTTCAAACAGGAAAACCCCTTTTGATCATTTCTGAAGATGTGGATGGCGAAGCCCTTGCAACCCTGGTTGTAAACAAGTTGAGAGGATCATTGAAGATCGCTGCTGTTAAGGCTCCCGGATTTGGTGACCGCAGAAAAGCCATGCTCGAAGATATCGCTATTCTTACCGGTGGTACTGTTATCAGCGAAGAGCAGGGATACAAACTGGAGCAGGCTGACCTTTCTCAGCTGGGCCGCGCTGAAAAGATCACCATCGACAAAGACAATACTACCATTGTAAGTGGTAAAGGTGAACCCGAGATGATCAAGTCGCGTGTAAACCAGATCAAATCACAGATCGAAAATACCACCAGCGATTATGACCGCGAGAAACTACAGGAACGCCTTGCCAAACTGGCCGGTGGTGTTGCTGTTCTTTATGTTGGTGCTGCCAGCGAAGTGGAAATGAAAGAGAAGAAAGATCGTTTTGACGATGCACTTCATGCAACCCGTGCTGCTGTAGAAGAAGGTATTGTTCCTGGTGGCGGTATCGCTTACATCAGGGCATTGGCTGCTCTTGAAAACTTTAAAGGCGACAATGATGACGAAACCACCGGTGCTGAGATCGTAAAGAGGGCCCTTGAAGAGCCTCTGCGCATGATCGTTGAAAATGCCGGTATTGAAGGATCAATCGTAGTGCAGAAAGTGAAAGAAGGCAAAGAAGACTTTGGTTTCAACGCTCATACTGAAACTTACGAGAACCTCTACCAGAGTGGTGTAATTGACCCAACCAAAGTTACCCGTGTAGCAATTGAAAATGCATCCTCTATTGCAGGTATGCTGCTTACTACCGAGTGTGTACTGGCTGAGATCAAGGAAGAAAAACCTGATATGCCCCCAATGAACCCAGGAATGGGCGGAATGGGCGGAATGATGTAAAAATCTTCCCCGGTTAATATAGAAAAGGCCCCGAGCAGGGGCCTTTTTTTGTGGATATCAGAATTGGATTTCTTTTATGATGCATTTTTCAACTTTTCAATCTCATCTTTAGCCTGTTGAAGGTCTGCCTTTAGTTTCTCGTTTTCCTGGCTGATCTTTTTGATGGTCTCCAGGTTTTCACGTTCTTTTTCGGCCATGGCTTCCTGCGTAGCACTGAGCTCCTCCATATTCTGTCTCATTTCCTCTTCCTGAGCCCGCATCTCTTCGGCCTGCTGTTGCGATTTTTCCAACAGCATAGCCGTGCGGTTGCTGATTCTAAGGCCCGATATGGAAGAGGCAATGATCTCACCGATCTTCTCAGCAAATTCGATATGATGTTTTTCAAATTTGCTGAAAGATGCAAGCTCCATTACTCCAAAAATATCTTCGTTCAGTTTTAATGGCACAATGAGCAGTTCACTGGGGTTCTCATCACCAAGGCCGGAGGTAATGCGGATGTAATCCTGGGGTATTTCCCTTATATAAATGGTCTCACCTTCCAGGAAGCATGTTCCTACCAGTCCTTCGCCTATTTCGATTCGTTTATCAAGGTATTTTCTGCGGTCAAAAGCATAACAGGCGGTTAGCTCGAGAAACTTGTCGCTTGCTTCGTCATCGTTCAGAATAAACAATCCACCCTGATTGATGCCCATATAGGTTACCATGTTACTGACGATCTTGTAGGAAAACTCATCCACTTCGCTATCGTTCTGGCGGAGTATTTCAGCAAACTTTGCCTGCCCTTCGGTGATCCAGTTGCGTTTTGCATCTTCCTGCTTTCTCAGCACATCCTGTTCTCTGGCATCTTTCAGACTCTTTTGCATATTGATCAAGGCTTCGCCCAGCTCATCGGCCTCGCTTAATCTTTCAAACGTATCATCAAAACTTCCTTCCCCAATCTTTT
>SLIL01000285.1 GCA_007135645.1 Bacteroidales bacterium | reverse complement strand
TCATTTTTCATTCATCATTCTTCATTCTTCATTCACCATTCACCATTCACCATTCACCATTCATCATTCTTCATTCATCATTCTTCATTCACCATTCACCATTCACCATTCACCATTCACCATTCATCATTCTTCATTCTTCATTCTTCATTCTTAATTCATAACTCCCCCATCACCACCTTCACCTCGTTTTCTTCCCGGAGTTTTTCCATGGGAATAAAGTTGCTGTCAATTCTCTCGTTGTTCACAACCAGATATTTGACACCTTTCTGAACTTCAGATGGATTTTCTGCCACGATGGCTATCTTTTTACCCCTGAATATCCGTACCATGGAAAATGTTTTCCAGTCCTGTGGGATGCAAGGATCGATGGTAATGCCATGGTATTCGGGCTTAACCCCCATGATGTATTGGGTAATGGCGTAATAGGTCCAGGTTGCTGATCCGCTGAGCCATGGAACGCGCGATACGCCGTATTTGGGGCTGTATTTTGCATGGGTGGACTGGCAAACCACGTAAGGCTCAATTTCGCGGATCTCAGCTTTCTCGTTGTAAGCAGCCGGCAGGTAGGAGCGTAGGTAACGATAAGCCCTGTTTCCATTGCCCAGCATGCTTTCTGCCATGACTCCCCAACCCTGGGTATGGACGAAGATCCCCCCGTTTTCTTTCAGGCTGGGATTAAAAAGTTGGGCCCTTACAATTTCATAGTCTGAATTGGTATAGGGTGGTTCGCACAAGGCAAGCCCATAATTGGTGGCAAGGTGTTCTTCTACCTTGTCCATGATCAGGGTGGCCTGCTCTGGTTTGGCTGCGCCGCTGAGGATTGCCCAGGTTTGTGTGTTGAGGAAGATCTTTCCTTCGGGCGATTCCTTGCTGCCAAACTTCATCCCGTCGAAGCGGTAGCCGCGCATAAACCATTCGCCATCCCAGGCGTGTTTCTGGATGTTTTCGTCCAGCTCTGCCAGCAACTTTTCAGCCCATTTTGCCTCTTCAAATTCCTGGAGCATCCCACAGATCTCTATGTATTCTTTGAGTGCAAGCCTGAGTTGCAAGGCTACAAAAACGCTCTCGCCGTTCTGGCCGAATTTGAGACAATCGTTCCAGTCGGCAGCAAGCCCACAGGGCAGGCCATGCATGCCCGAGCGCTCCACGCTGAACTCAATGGCCCTGCGCAGGTGCCCAAGGACGGTGGCTTCTCCCATATCGGAAAAAGGCAGTACCTTCCGGTAAAAATCAATATCGCCGGTTTCTTTTACGTATGCCGGTACAGCGTTGAAAAGCCAAAGGGTATCATCTGAGCGGTAGTGCTCCTCTTCCGGTGCTTTTTCCTCACCCGGTTTGTGGGTAAAGGGGATCACCACAGGCATTGCCCCACCTGTTGATACCTGCCCTGTGATCATCAGTTCCAGCCTTTGGCGGGTTTCTTCGGGGATGGCATGCACCACACCCATGAAATCCTGTACGGTATCACGGTATCCCAGTCCATCACGGTCGATCCCCGAATAGATCAGGCTGGCCGCCCTTGACCAGGCAAAGGTGATCAGGCTGTTGTAAATGCCCCATGTGTTGATGGTGCTGTTAAGCTCGTGGTCAGGTGTTTGGGCAGTGAAGCCACCCATTTTGTTGTGCCAGAAATTTTTAAGTTCCTGAAGCTCCTTCTCAACAACGCCGGGCTGGTTGTATCGCTCCCTAAGCTCAACACCTTCTTTTTCTGCTTTTCCGGGGCCCAGGATCACGTTGAACGATTGGGTTTCGCCGGGTGCCAGGTTTATTTCCATCTGCAGGCTTCCGCATGGGTTATCCCCATAGGCCAGTGAACCACCAGCCATGCCCTGCTCTACAACCAACGGGTTGGCATAGGTGCGGTAGGGCCCCAGGAAAGCTTCCCGGTCGGTATCAAAACCTGTTACTTCCAGTCCGGCAATGGCCTGAAATGTCCTTCTTCCCTGGTCTTTCTCCTTGAAATTATCAGGCATCTCGGGAATATTGGGGTTGGTAGCATGATCGATGATGCCGTCTTTGCAGTTCATCAGCGAAATGTATTGCACGTATTGCAGGTTCAGCAGGTCGTCGATAGCATTCCAGTTGGCAGCATACTCCACGTAAGTAAATCCTTTGAGCTTACGGGGAGTGGTGCCGGTATTGGTTACTTTAACACTCCACACCTCGTATGCCTTGCCCAGGGGCACACAGAAAGTGGTTTCTGTTTTTATCCCTTTATAGTCAGTAGAGATTATAGTGTATGCAGTGCCATGGCGGCATTCGGAAGAGAATTCCCCCAGTGGTTTGCCAACGGGTTGCCACGAAGCCGACCAGTAGTCTTTCGTTTCGCTGTCGTGAAAATAAATATAGCGTCCGGGCTGATCCATGGGTACGCTGTTGAATCGCAGCCGCATAAACCTCCCCATGCCTCCGGAGCGGAAAAAGCTGTAGCCCCCGGCATTGTTGGTGATAATTGCTCCATACTGAGTATCGCCCAGGTAGTTGCTCCATGATTTTGGGGTGTCAGGGCGGGTGATTACATATTCCTTGTTTATGTCGTCGAAGTAGCCGTATTTCATGTTTTGTTGGGTAGTTATTGATTTATGATTTATGATTTTTGAGTTATGAATTATTCATGGATTGTTATTGGGTTATTGGGTTACTAAGTTATTTAGTCACTAGTCTTTTGTCTTTAGTCATTAGTCACTAGCAATTCATCATTCATCATTCATCATTATTCATTCCTCATTCATAAGGGCAATCGTTTGTTCTCATAATTTTTCGTTTTAGTACCTGATCTCGTTTTTAAATAGTTTTACGGGTTCAAATATCTGATATTTAGATCTTCCCTGTTAAGTTTCTTTTGGGTATGAATGGCTATACTTTTTTGAGTGCCGGGCAACAGGTCAAAGAAATTATCACTGAAGTCTGCATCAGGTATTTCCACTGATAATCCTTTGATCAGCACCTCAGCGTCGAAGGTGACCTGGTAACCATCTTCGGTCTTGTTCAACTGATAATTTATGTCAGCACCGGGTAATTTCAGGTTTTTGGGCTCCGTGAAATAGTGAATATTCTCTGCCACCACCTGCTTTTCCACAATCAGCTGAATACCCATCACCAGGTTCTCTTTTCCATATTTATCAAGATATTCCATAAGGTTCTCCTGCACCAGCAGTTTGCTGCTATTGGCCAGAACTTCTGCTTTCATCTCATTTTCGTACAAGACCCTGCCGGATAAGGTCACCAGTTTTACCAACAGCCTGGCATCAAAGGGCAGGAGCTTGTCAGATACAGCATAAATATTCACCAGTTCCTCTTGCTGGTTGGTGGTGACGATCACCGGGCTGAAGGCCTTTTTTACGGCATAATGGGCAGCTTTCCAGCGGTAGTAATAATCCAGGGTTGCCCATGAAATAGTAGGCCATACATCGTTTAGCTGCCAGTAAAGGGTTCCCATGCAGTGAGGCATGGATGAGCGGTGGGCTTCTATGGCGGTTTTGTAGCCTTTGGCCTGCATCAGCTGGCTTACATACACAAACTCATCAAAATCCTCAGGCACATTATAATACATTTCCATGTATTTACGGATGTTGTCGTTACCGTCAAACCCTTCCTGGAACCAGTCCATGCGGCTTCTTTGGCGGTGTTTCATCACGGCAGAGTTCCATTGCCTGTCTGCGGGGGAAGCAAAGCTGTCAATGGTTGCCATGGCAGGGTAGGCCTGCAATCCCCATTCGCTCACAAAGCGGGGAACCTCTTCCCAGAAGGCAGAGAAGGGTTTGTGGCCAAACCAGATGGTCCAGTCATGCTCATCGCCCGATTTGCGGTCGGCAGGTTGATCACCATAGGACGAGGGGGAGGAAGACCAGTAACTGGTTTTAGGATCCAGCCTGTTAACGGCATCAGGTAGTATCTCATAAAAAATCCATTGATAGGTATTCCAGAGATATTGTTTCATCTCGTCATCATACATATCCTGCCAGCCCCAATGGTGCCAACCGTGAAGATTTTCATTATTCCCACACCACAATGCTATAGAGGCATGGTTGCGAAGTCGACGAATATTGTATTCAGCCTCCTGCCTGATATTCTCAAGGTGTTCTTCATTCCCGGGTTGAAGTGAGCAGGCAAACATAAAGTCCTGCCATACCAGCAATCCATTCTCGTCACACAACTGATAAAACAGGTTGTCTTTGTAAACAGCACCACCCCATACCCTTAGCATATTCATGTTGGCTGCCACAGCATTTTCGATCATGCGTGAATAGGTCATATGCTCATTTTCTGCTGTCAGGGTTTCGGGAGGGATCACGTTGGCCCCTTTCATAAATACCGGAATGCCATTTACTTCAAAATGAAACGAACGGCCCAGCTCATCCGATTCCTGGACCAGTTGGATCGTTCTTACCCCATATCTCAGGGAATGAGTGTGTTGGTTGCCACTTTGGGTTTCAAGAATGAAGGAGAGATCATAGAGATAAGGGTCACCTAATCCATTGGGCCACCATAGCTTTGGGTTTTCAATGTGAAAAGTAAAATCGCTGATGGTGATGCCGGGAGCAAGGTTAATGGGATGCCGTATCCCGATATCTACGCCATTCACCAGTACATAGACAAAGCCTGATGTTTCTTCTTCAGCCCTGAGCTCTATCCGGGTGTTGATCTTTGCACGATTCTCTGAAATTTCTGTGGTAACCAGGTACAGGTCTTTAATGCGTGCCTCATCCCATGCCTGCAACAACACGGGCCTCCAAATCCCTGAAGTCACCAGCCTGGGGCCCCAGTCCCAGCCATAATGAAAGGGTGCTTTCCGGGTAAAAGGATTTGTTCTCTTGTCTGCAGGAGCCAGCTCGTTTGCAGCCGGAAGAGGATGCCCGAAACGATCAAGTCTTTCCTGCCCGCGCCTTACAGGCGACTGAAATACAATGCGCAATTCATTTTCTTCCTCTTTCAGATAGGGTTTGCAATCAACCCGAAACCCTACGAACATATTGTCAGATTCATGGATCCGTTGCCCATTGAGAAAGACATGGGCATAGGTATCAAGCCCCTGGAAATACAATTGAAGGGCCTGTTTTTCCAGCATTTCCATTGTAACATTGAACACGGTGCGGTACTCCCAGTCTTCGTCCTCTACCCATTGCACCTTGTCTTCGTTGAACCGGTAAAAAGGATCATCGATAAGGTTGTTGTCCAGTAAATCGTTGTGAACGGTTCCCGGAACCGTCGCCTTGTACCACTTATTGTCATTAACTTTTCTGAATTGCCAGTTGTCATTCAGGTTGATTTCCATAAAATTAGTTTCATTGTTTTGGGGAAAGAACCCTTGCCTTGTTCTGTTTCCAAATGCCTGCACAAAAGTTCTCAACCCCTGATTAATAAGGTTTCTTTCTGCTTTTATTACTTCAAAGATATGGGTTTGGAGGATAGGATCAGGATACTTTGGAAAAATTACTTCCTTCTTCCAGTTGATATGGCTTCTGGAGAAGGCATCCGGTACTTCGGTATTGGGCTTCAGATCAGTTTCATTGCTCAACTCAATCGATGGTACGTCTATAGAGTATACCAGAGAGGAACAGGGGAAATGGTGCAATTTATTTACCGATAGTGAGGTGTCAGGGCCTGCTTTTACCCAATATGGTTTTCCTGTAGCAAAGATAATTAACACCAGGGTGGTAACGGCCAAAACTGTTTTGAGAGTAATTTGGGTGCAAAACCTTAAATTTAAAACTGGGCACATAATGCTGGTTAATAATTGAATAAACAAATTTACCCTAAAAGTTATGCCTTGTTTGTAATTACAATTAAGCAAGGAGCCGGTAATGAGATCTATTTAAAAGGTGCTGTCATGTCCTGGTCTCATTACCGGTTTCCCTGCCTGGTTTCTTTTAGGAAAAATTCAAGGGCATATAAAGCTGATAAGGGTTGGTTTAGCTTAATATTTTTTCTTTATTTTTAAGGTATTCCAGGTTTTTATCCACAAGCTTGTAAATGGTTTTCACACTGTTGAAGCTGGTAAGACCATCTTCTGGTGAGTTGAGAACATAGTCGGTAAGCCTGTCAATAGTGCTTACCGCAACATGTAGCCGTGTATCGGATGAACCATAATAAATATATACCGTACCATCGGGTTGCTTTACCCAGCCATTGGTAAATAACACATTGGAAACATCGCCCACACGCTCCTCACCCTGGGGTGCCATAAAATACCCTGCCGGCCGGTGGGTGATCTTTGAGGGATCTTCCAGGTCGGTCATAAACATATACAAAACATAGCGCAGACCTGCGGCACAATGCCTTACACCATGGGCCAGATGAAGCCATCCATAAGGGGTTTTGAATGGAGCCGGGCCCTGGCCATTTTTTGCTTCCTTAATAGTATGATAAACCCTTTCATCCATGATCTTTTCCTCTTCGGTAACAGCGTTTTCCATGGAGTCAGTCAGCGCCCATGCAATGCCCCCTCCCGATCCGGCATCAATAAAACCGTCTTGCGGCCGGGTATACAATGCATATTTCCCGTTTACAAATTCAGGATGCAGAACCACGTTACGTTGCTGTGATGACCGGGTTTTCAGGTCGGGGAGCCTTTCCCAGGTTTTAAGGTCTTTAGTGCGGGCAATTCCACATTTCGCAATGGCAGAAGAAGTGTCATGAGGAGCAGCATTGGGGTCTTTTCTTTCGGCACAGAACAAGCCATAAATCCAGCCATCCTCATGCTGTGTAAGGCGCATATCGTAAATGTTGGTTTCCAGCTCATCAACGGGAGGCATCCAAACCGGGTAGTTCCAGAATCGAAATCCCTGCACACCATTATCACTTTCTGCAACAGCGAAAAATGATTTTCTGTCTAAACCCTCTACACGGGCCATAAGGTATATTTTACCATTGAGTGAAATGGCCCCTGCATTAAAAGCAGCATTGATACCTACCCGCTCCAGCAATAGAGGGTTGGTGGCAGGGTTAAAATCATACCGCCATAGCAAAGGAGTATGCGCTTCTGTTAAAACCGGATACTGGTAACGGTTATAGATGCCATTGTAATGATCTTCTAGTATGTTTTCACGATTTATCAGGGCTTCATGTTTATTCTGAAGCTGCTTCATTGTAATTTCAAATTCGTTATTTATCATCACCGAATTGGTTAAGTGCTTTTTTTTAGATAAGATGCTGATTATACTGGTGCTTTCTGCCTATTACACTTCAAGCATAATTTGTAGAATTATTTAATGATTATCTCTAATAAAATATATGGGCATTCTGTATATTTCATAAATACTCTCATGGCCCGTTAAATTGATATAATTATTTCTCCGACCAGAAAACTCAAATAGTGAATACAAGAATGTAAAATCGTTTGCGCAAATATATTCAAAAAATTTCTAAATCATCACTTTTTTTGAAAAAAGATCAATTTTTTGTTTCATTTATTCATTTTTTAACTTGCACAGGGCTTCTTTTGAAAACTTTTTAACAGCTTCCTTGTTACATCATCGTAAGATTAATAATTAAAACGGAACAGTATGACGACATTAAAACCCGGAGACCAAGCTCCCGAATTTAAAGGAAAAGATCAGAATGGAAATGACATAGCCCTGGCAGACTTTAAAGGAAGCAAACTGGTTGTTTATTTCTATCCCAAAGACAGTACCCCCGGTTGTACCAGCCAGGCCTGCAACTTGCGTGATAATTACGATATGCTCTTAAGCAAAGGTTACAAAGTAGTAGGAGTAAGTGCCGATAGCGAAAAATCGCATCAGAAATTTATCGAGAAAAACAACTTGCCTTTCCCCCTTATTGCCGATACCGAAAAGGAAGTAATTAAAGCTTTTGGTGTGTGGGGCCCCAAAAAGTTCATGGGAAAAACCTATGATGGCATTCACCGCACCACCTTTGTGATTGATGAAAACGGAGTGATCGAAGAGGTGATCAGCAAGGTGCAGACAAAAGACCATACAGCGCAGATCATACCTGCATAACTTTTTTGTGATTTGCGTTTTATAAGATCCGGAAGCCTTGAGCAGGTTTTCGGATTTTTTTATATGCCCGCCCTCTTTTGTTTCAGAACTTCTTATACGCTCCCTGCCATTAACGAATTGTTTCCTTAATGGACATTTTCAGATAAAGAGTTTTTCTAATAATGACAATTGAAAATCAAAAACCAGGATTTTATTATCTGTTCATCTTCAACGATATATTTAAATTATCAAAATACTTAAATAACAGCCAGGTTGCAATATAAAGTATTAAACCCCAGGCAATAAAACCAATATTTACCAAAATACTGTTAAATAAATAGCTGATAAAACTAATTAGCCCCAGAATAGAATATGTTATTAAGATTAGCTTTATTTTTTTGTTGAGCTACCCGACAAGGAGAATGCAACAAAAAGAAGAGCAATGCTCAGAAAAAATGAAAAGCCCGTTATTTCCATTGCAAACATAACAGAATGAGGCTCATAAGGAAGAAACCAATGCAGACCATTTGTTTGACCTGTTGAGATGCTCTGCCTGACAACGGTTAATTGAGTAACTCTGTTTATATATACTACAACAGTAAAGAGCGAAGAAAAAACCAGCCCAATTAAGGCAAATACCTTTTTTTCCTGTTGTGCCAAAGAATATAATACTCCAATAAGAATTATAATCAACGGCGAAATGGTTAAGTCAACCACTGCACCCATATTTTGTGCCAATTCGGGAGGTGGTAGTTTGAAATTACCTGTAATTGCTAAGCCAAGAATAAGAAAGAAATAGGCAATTCCCATTATCGTAATAAGCAATGAGCAGGTTTTACCAAGTAATAATATTGGTTTATAATTATTCGTGAGACCATTTTTGGTTTTTTCTTTCTCAGGCTGACTGTGTGATAGTTCTTTGGCCATATAATCTTTGGTTTATGTTCACTTTCAACAATTAAAAGATTACTCTAAATTACTTCATATACTGCAATATAATCTTCAAATTTTTTGATTCTTCATTTCTGTTATTACTTTGACACTTTCAGACTTTTGGGTGTAACAGCCAGGGGGTCAGCATCCGCCGGAATGGCAGTATCTGAATGAAAAATTTTGAGACCAGTTCAGGGGTATGAGTATGGGCCGGTGTATATAGTTGAGATTGGTTTTATTTTCTGGCAACGTAAACCCAGACTTGTTTTCCCGATACAAAGTATTCTGAAACACGTTGGTAGTCATTTACTTCATATTTATCTGTTTCGATTAATTCCTCTTCGGTGACTTCAAAAACAGTTCCTTCTATTACATCATCTGGGTTACCTGTTTTAATGGCTATCGGGTGAAATTCTTTACCACTTTTTTTTACAACTTCGGTATTCGCAATTTTCAGCTTATCAAGTTTATAACCTTGCAGGGTATCTTTTTCACCCTTAAGTAAGCGACCATAGTTTTCCATCTGAACTTTTTCTAATTGTAATGTTCCGTAAGAAAAAAGATATATTTTTTTGTTATCCATATGTAGTTTCAGTTTTACATTTTACTTTTCGTTCACATTTTGCATGTATATGCATATTGGGCGCTACTATAACTATAGCCAGTCCGATGTTGGCAGCAGGTTTTATATCTTGTTTGTGTCAAGCCAAACTACTTTTTGTTCCGATTTGTGGTCTTGTCCAATAATGTGCCTGTAGAGTTCGGGTCGTCTCGCTTTTATATATCGGTATCCGCCTGCTTGACTGAGTTTGTTACTTGTTATCGTTGCTGTCGCAAAACTGTCTTCAAATGAACGGCATTCAGCAATGACATCTCCAAAAGGATCAATAATCATTGAGCAACCATTTTTTAGTTGGTCATCATCCATGCCAATCGGATTTGAGAAAATTGCATAAATCCCATTGTCATAAGCCCTTGCCGGTAACCATTTCATCAACCAATCTTTACCTTTCATTCCGTCAAATTCTAACCGTAAAGAAGTTGGGTCGTTCTCTCGGTTTTGCCAAAGTTTGGGATCAACAAAACCTGCACCTGGTCTTGTAGATGGCGTACACATCGTTACATGAGGCATAAAAATAATTTCTGCACCCAGGAGTCTTGTTGCTCTGACATTTTCGATAATGTTGTTGTCATAACAAATCAAAATGCCACATTTCCATCCAAACAATTCAAAAACACAATAGCTATTACCTGCCTTCAAATATGGGTTTATAAATGGATGCAACTTTCTGTATTTTGCAACCAAACCGTTTTTGTCCACACAGACGTATGCTTTGAACAAATTGTCGTTTTGGTCTTTTTCAAATAGACCTGCCAAAACAACAATATCATTTTGTTTTGCAATCCCGGTAAGTTTAAAAATACTTTCCCCTTCAGGAATAAATTCTGCTAAGTCAAGCATTTGCTCTTTTGTTAAATTTCTTGCAAACGTGTAGCCTGTTATAGAACATTCATGGAAAGCAATGACATTTGAACCTTCTTGAGCTGCCTTTTTTGCAAGACGTTCAATGACCGAAAGATTGTAGTTTTTGTCGCCACTTTTGTTCTCAAATTGTGCTGTCGAAATCTTTATTCTGTCCATATAGTAATGTTTTGTTAAACATGCTGCCATCGTTCCTGCTATAGCCACAGCAGCAGATTTGCGGGTTGCTAAACTATCCACCGAGGTGAAGCCCACACGGAGCAGCAAACGTGAAATTATCGCCAAACCCCGCACCACGAAGTAGCAGCGAAGCTAATTGTTGGCTATACCATGTTCTCACTGGCTTTTTTTAAGATTTCATTCATTTCGGTTTCTTTTTGAGTTCCAATCAGGTATTTCTTACCACTCAGAAGTTCAATCGCCAATCCCTTATTTCCTTTGATGTTATAAACCGTTCCGTATTTGGTCCACAGTCTTATACCCCAACCGCCTACAAAACCATAGTTTACAACTTCTGCTTTTCTTATTTCAGTCCATTTAGTTGTTTTTCTTACAAATGGGAAGAAATTCATTTCAATTTTATTAGTGTCAATAGTAGTTTTCAGTTTTATTAAAATAAACAGTCCTACCAATGAAAAAATAAAAATTGCGAAAACCACTAATCCAACGTTGGACATTGGTTTGTCACCAAAAGGCTCTCCGATTATAATTTGTTTATAAATTCCAATAATCGGCAAAAATCCGATTGGTATTAAGATCAACCACAACCACCATTGAGTGAACTTTTGTTCTTCTTTAAATTCAATTTTCATTTTAGTTTCAGTTTTTAGCTTGTAGGCATCGTTCCATTAACTCAATGTTGAAAGTAACTTTTTATCCGCATTGCAGTTATCTCCTATTTACTTTTTTCCAAAACCACTTCCCCAAAAATATAAAATATATATTAATATCCGAGTGATCTGTTGGGGATTAACGTTTTAAATCAGGAAGTACGATGATTTGTTTTTCCGGGCCAGGTCAGATTTTTTGCAGACTGAAAAACAACCCCCGAAAAAATGCGGCAACAACTTAAAAGCCTGGTTGAGATATGCAAAGATGAAATAAGGCTTACAGGGTTAGGATATTCACCCATTGTTTAAGGGTTTACACCCCCGTTTTTTTGTTCCATAGTTCGATATGTTCCCTTGAACAGTAGCGAACAGTTTCCCTGATGGCCATTGCCACCACCATTTCGCGGTTGTGGTGCAGCTCGGTGCGGTCGCCACCCAGGGGCATCAGGATGATCTGCCGGCGCTGGATCAGGCCCGGTTGCAGAAAATCACGTTCTATTTCCTGCCAGTCTTTTTCCAGCACAATCACAAACTTAAACCAGGCATTGGGCAGCGATGCCATATGTTTTAAAATCTCCGGGCGATAGCGCAGTTTGTCGGGGTTGCCGCTATGGCTGAGCTTGGGGCTGTTGTTCCACACATCTACCAGGGAAGCAAACTCCGGGTCGGGCATAAGGGTACATTCGTTTTCCACTTCTGTAAAGGGCTTAAAGCCATACCGCTCCCTGAAGGCCTGCAGGAAAAGGGTGAGCCCCTTTTGCTGTTTCAGGGGGCTGCCACCGGTGAGGATCAGGTGCTGGCCTCTTTGCAGCTTTTCAACCAGGTCGGTTGCATCCATCAGTTCAAACAGTTCCTCCAGCGTATAGGGATTGCCGGCCCTCCAAACTGCTTTGGTGTCGCACCACCAGCAATTCTGGGTGCAGTGCTTTACCCTCAGAAATGCTGCCGGTTGCCCCAGGTTGATCCCTTCACCCTGTATGGTATCGTAAAAAAACTCGGCGACCTCCAGGTAAGGTTTATTACCGGGCAACGGTTTTTCAAAATCGGGATTGGATGCGATGATGGTTTTTACGTAATGCATAGGTTCAGAAATTTACACTTTTTATTTAAAAGTGCTTTACAGCGAAGCAGACATATTTTAACAAGAGGTGATACGAAATGGTTCATATTTTTTCCTGTTCCCTGAAATTAAAAAAGTGTATTCAAAAGTTTTTTATTCTTAAGGGCTAATGACAAAAATATGTGGTAAATTTGCTTTTTTAGTGCAAAAAATTTGTATTTTTAAAGTAAAGACAATTGACAAATCTAACATATTAATATTTACAAGATTATGAGCAAGGACAAAGAAAAAGAGAAGAATGTGAATGCCGAAAAGATGAAAGCGTTGCAGCTTACGCTGGACAAGATTGACAAATCCTACGGCAAAGGAACCGTGATGAAGCTGGGCGATTCGCCTGCTGTGGCAATTGGAAGTATTTCTTCAGGAAGCATTTCCCTGGACCATGCACTGGGGATAGGAGGGTTTCCGCGAGGCAGGATTGTGGAGATCTACGGGCCTGAATCATCGGGCAAAACCACTCTGGCCATCCATGCCATAGCCCAGGCCCAGAAAGCCGGCGGCATTGCAGCATTTATCGATGCAGAGCATGCCTTCGACAGTACCTATGCTCAAAAACTGGGCGTGGATATCGATAACCTGCTGGTATCGCAGCCCGACAATGGGGAGCAGGCCCTGGAAATTACCGAAAATCTTATCCGCTCGGGTGCCATTGACATCATTATTATTGACTCGGTGGCAGCCCTTACTCCCAAAAGCGAAATTGAAGGGGAGATGGGCGACAGCAAAATGGGGTTGCAGGCCCGCCTTATGTCGCAGGCCCTGAGGAAGCTGGCCGGTACCATCAACAAAACCGGTTGCTGCTGTATCTTTATCAATCAGCTGCGCGAAAAGATCGGTGTTATGTTCGGGAATCCCGAAACCACCACCGGTGGTAATGCCCTAAAGTTTTACTCCTCGGTAAGGCTGGATATCAGGCGTATATCACAGATCAAAGACGGCGATAGTGTTACCGGTAACCGTGCAAGGGTGAAGGTGGTGAAGAACAAACTGGCACCGCCATTCCGCCAGGCTGAGTTTGATATCGTGTATGGCGAGGGGATCTCCAAAACTGGTGAGATCATTGATCTGGCCGTTGACCACAATATCGTTAAAAAGGCCGGTTCATGGTTTAGCTATGGGGATACCAAGCTGGGCCAGGGCAGGGATGCGGTAAAAAACCTGCTCATTGATAACCCGGAGCTGGCCGAAGAGATCGAGGCTAAAATTGTGGAAGCTTTGAGCCAGAAATAATAAGGCTGATATTGAATCTATTTTTCGGATTGCCTTTTAGAATGGCCAGAAAATGGGTAGTAACAGCATTACTATAACCATAACTACCAGAGATAAGGGCAATCCTAGTT
>SLIL01000283.1 GCA_007135645.1 Bacteroidales bacterium | reverse complement strand
TTTCCAGTTGAAGTAATTCACCTTGCTGAAGCTTTATTCCACCATCCAGTCCGAGTAAAACAACTTCAAATCCTGAATCGGTTTTTTTGTAATCATTGTATAGGCGGTCAGATTTTATTTTGTCATCACCATTCAATCCGGTTTTGAATTCTCCGGGCATTACCTGGTAAATGATTAACCTTCTTTCATTTAATCCGGTCAAATCCTTTCTGAATTCAGCCAGCTGAGATTGAAAAGTGGAGTTGTTTTCATCTTCGGTTAATAACAAAATCAGCCTGTTTTCCCATCTGTGCTTCGATAAATCCTGAGCAGAGCCCATTAACGCACCAAACATCGATATTGCGAATACTATTTGTTTGAAATGAATCATAGCGGTAATATTTAATTGATTACATAGTAGCAAACAAACAGGGAAAAATGTTCATCAGGATAGACCCGGACTGCAATGCGGGCTTAAGATTATAGTCTTCCACCATACTTGTATAAATCAAAATCCTACTCATGAAACCATCCCCAGAATAATCAAACCCCAAATCCTTTCCCACAAATAAAAAACCCCTCGATTGACAAGGGGTTTTGCAAGGGTAGAGGTTTCGAGCGGATTCGAACCGCTGTAAAAGGTTTTGCAGACCTCCGCCTAGCCACTCGGCCACGAAACCCTGTTTGGGGACTGCAAATTTAATACTTTTATTTTTGGTTGCAAAATTTCTTTTGACAGGAAATCAACAGGAGCATTAATGTAGAGTTTTGATGCCTTACAGCTTCTGTTTGTGTATTTTCATTATAACGAAGTGAATAACCATTTATCACTTTTCATTTATCTTTACCTTCAAGTCTCTCCTCTCTACTCTCCAGTCTCTACTCTCTACTTTCTAGTCTCTACTCTCTACTTTCTAGTCACTAGTCTCTACTCTCTTCCCTGTAATTATCAATTAACCATTCATCATTCATCATTTACCATTAAATTTCTTCCACCATCTCCCTCACCGTATCTTCCAGATTGCGGTAGGTAAGACCCAGATCGCGGGTGCTTCGGGTAGTATTATATTTAATGGGATATCCCACATTCTGCTTTACGAATTTTGAGGTGACTCCAAACAGGCCGCCTATGAGCATGAGCAATGGCTTGGGTGCTTTACCCAGGGGAAGGCGGAATTTTCCGGGATACAGTTTCTTCACCATGGCTGCCAGGTCAATAACACTCATGGTTCGCTCGGCCAGGATGTGTCTGCCAGATGTATTTTCATTCTCCAGAGCCAGGATGTGGGCATGGGCCACATCGCGCACATCAACAAAGCCAAAGTACAGGTCGGGAGCGCCAAAAAAGAATTTTCCCTTCAGCATATCTTTCATGAAGTTAATGCTTTCAGAATCGGATGCACCCCCCAGTGGTGGTCCCATAACAAAAGACGGGTTGATGACCACCAGCTTCCATTGATCCTGATTTTCGGCCAGTTTCCAGGCTTCCTTTTCGGCGATCACCTTTGAATAGGAGTAAGGCTGGTGTGTGGCCGAACTGCTGGTGTTGAACTGTTCCTCATTGAATTCTTTCAGACCCAGTTTCTGCAAGTCGATGGTGTCGCCATGTACAGCGGCCACGCTTGAGGTAAGAACAACCTTTTTTACGGTATCCGATTTTGTGGCGGCATTGAGCACGTTGCGTGTGCCCAGCAGGGCCGGATCGAGAAGCTCTTTGCGGGCATCTTTGATACGCAGGATAAAAGGTGAGGCCACATGGATTACAGCGTCTGCTCCACGTGCTGCTTCGTCAAAACTTCCTTCGTGAAGCAGGTCGGCCTCCCAGAGATCCAGGGTGCCGAGACTTTCTTCAGCAAGGTTGATCAGGAATTCATATTTATCGGTTCGTGCCTTATTACGCAGGGTCATGCGTACATGATATCCCTTCTCCAGCAGCTCTTTTACGATCCAGGCGCCGATGTATCCGGTGCCTCCGGTAACCAATACTGTAGGTTTTGTCATCTTTTATTTGTTAAGTTTGCTATGCGGATTGTTAATATCTTTCTTTAACAATACCAGAGCAGGGATGTTTGATTTGCTTTGCTATTATTGGTTTACCCAATTATCTGGTAAGGGGGCTGCACGACATATTCCTTTTTTTGTTTTATTGGTTGTTTTTTTTGCAAATTATTGACATAATTGCATTTACTTTGTTTTCTGATTACGAATCGATTCAGATTACATTTTGCAACAAAACTAGTTTGCATAAATATTGGGATTCGTCTTCGCAGGGCCATGAAAAAATTCTATTATTTAACGATTACATGTTTTCTGTTACTTATAGCATTGTCGTCTTTTCCGCAGGAATCAAGGCTCGACAGTCTTATGAGTGAATATATGTCGGCCCGGCATGATACTGCCAGAATCATTCTGATTAATCAGCAGATAGCACCCATCTTTATCAATACTGATGTAGATAGTGCCATCTATTATCTGATGAAGGCTGTTGAAATATCCGAAAATGGGATTGCATCAGCCGAATCGGAGCAAATTGCCCGGATCTTTGAATCCCTCAAAGGGGGTACATTGCGGTTGCTTGGCAATGCTTTTCTGTTGCAGGGACGGTTTGACCTTTCTCTTGAGTACTTTTTCAGTTCTCTTAGAATTGCTGAGAGTCAGGGCGATCTGCCGGCAACAGCTTCATCCTATCATAATATTGGGAATGTCTTTAATAGTCAGGGTCTTCATGATCAGGCACTGGAATATTACCTGATGGCCTATTCCATTGCAAGCGAACTGGGAGATGCACGGATTATGTCATACAGCAGCAACAATATTGGCAATATTTACCGTGTGAAGGAGAACCTTGACAGTGCCCTGGCCTATTATCATGCTTCAGCAGTAGTGAAGGAGAAACTTAATGACATCGGAGGATTGATCATTACCTACAACAATATTGGCCTGGTACATAAAACCAGGGATCAGTTTAATGAGGCTCTTACCTATTACAGAAAATCATACCATCTTGCCAGCGAACAGGGCAATAAGCCTGGAATGGCACTGGTATTGGGAAATATGGCAAGTTTGTATATTGCCATGGCCGATGCTGCCGGAAAAGATCAGAGACCCGACTGGAGACATCAGTATCTTCTTACCTCTGTGGATCATGGCCTGAGGGCTCTTGAGCTGGCAAGAGAAATAAGAGCTGTACCCCGGCAAAATATGGTGGCCGGGTTTCTCAAAGATGCTTACCGCGAACTGGGAAATCACAGGGAGGCATTAAGATATGCTGATTTATTTATCGAAACTCGCGACAGTATTTTCAATGAAGAAAAAACCCGTGCCATCGCCGAGATGCAGGCCCGGTTTGAATCAGAAAAAAGATTGCAGGAAATTGAAAACCAGCAATTGATCATTGATAAGCAGCATGCGGATAGTCAGAGGCAGCTGGCTCAAAGAAACCTTTTGATTGTTTCAACATTCCTCATGACTTTGCTGGCTATCGTAATTGCCCGTATGTATTTTCAGAACAAAAAGGTAGGTGCAATTATTTCGGAAAAGAATCAGATGCTTGAGAAGGCTTACGAGGAATTGCAAACAACCAATGAAGAATTGCAGGCAGCTAATGAGGAGCTGCACCAGCAGCAGGAAACCATGAAAAAACATCTGGAAAATAAGATCATGGTGGCCG
>SLIL01000406.1 GCA_007135645.1 Bacteroidales bacterium | reverse complement strand
TGTATATGATCAACAAACAGTTTACAGAAAATTTTACTGAAAAAAATTTCGACCCAACAGATTTATTACCTATCAGTTCACTTTTGAAGGAATGATGCCCTGATACTGGGCTTGATCTTTTCGTCCTCTATTCAAACAGAAAAGAGACCATCACAATTTTGGAATTAAGCCGGTCAATGGAGTTGGTAAACATGGTGTTTTCCCTTCTGAGCATATCTCTCATCCCGAAAGAGGCTTTTATCTCGGTAGAGAATTTGAAGTAATAAAAATAGTAGTCAAAGCCTACCCCCAGCTCGTAAAAGAAGTCATTTTTCCTGATACGAGCAAGCAATTCAGCATCAACATCATCCTTATCTTCGGCAGAAGCAAGGTCATGGCTGTATTTAAATCCACCGATTACATAAACCCGGGTATTGAGCATTCGGATGGATTTATACTTCAGATGTATTGGAAAATCAATAAAAGTGCTTTCTATTTGTTGTCTGCGACGAATGGGATTATAATTTCCCTGGCTATCCCTTTTTAATCCTTCATAAATAATATTGCGGTCGCCAAAAGAGAGGGTGGGAATAAAACGCAGATCAAGTTGGGGCCCCAGCCTGAGATTGGAAACAATGCCGATATTAAACCCATTCTCCCCCTGGGAAAGCACAGATTTAAGGGTATCAAATTCATGTATCGAGATTGTTCCTGTATTACTAAATTCTACTTCGTGCAAGTTGGAAATAGGTTTCAATGCAAAATCCATCCTGTTAAAACCCAGGGAAAAACCAAAATGATAATCTTTCTGGTCGTGATAGGGTAGGTTTTCAAATTTAAATGCCCTGTTACGTTGGGCTTCCGCTTTATGTGAGATAGCTCCAAGAAACAATAGAAGCAAGATACAGATAATCGGCTTTTTTATAATACTGGTCACGATGTCCGGATGAATTTATTCGTTGTCCTGTTTTTTTTGTTTATGCACTGATAAAACGAAATGCACATTACATTATTGCTGCAAAGATACTGAAATTGCGAATTCATTAACTTTGCTCACAACCTTTATCCCTCAGACTTATCAGTGGTGCCAGCAATTAATACAACATTTTGTTCTGTAACAAGGATTAGCAGAATTCACTATTATTTCACCCCCTCGTAAAGGTACGTGATCCCCTGGCTGAGGGAGGTGGCAGAAGTATTGCCAAATCCTGCCTGCTCCAGCAGATCGGTGAAGTTTTTTCCATAGGGGAATGTTTTAACGGACTCGGGCAGGTACTTGTAGGATTCATAGCTGCCGCTGAAAACCTTGCCCCAGAAAGGAAGTATAGCATTGAAATAAAAACTGTAGAGCTGCTTTACGGGAAAGGAGCCTGGCATACCGAATTCCAGGATAAGAATTACCCCCCCGGGCTTTAGCACCCTGTGGATCTCCTTCAGCCCTTTCAGTGGCGTTTCAAAATTTCGCACCCCATAAGAAATGACTGCAGCATCAAAAGTATCATTTTCAAAGGGAAGATCTTCTGAATCTCCCTGCTGCAACTGGATCATATGTTGCAGGTTTTTCTTAATGATTTTTTTATCCCCCATCTCCAGCATAGTTTCAGCGATATCAACACCAATGATCTGGCGGGGCTTTAGCTTTGCCAGTTCAATGGCAAGGTCTCCCGTTCCGGTGGCCACATCCAGTATTTTCTCAGGCTTGTAGACTGAAAGCCTTTTTCTTAGCTTTCTTCTCCACAACCTGTCGATGCCCATAGACAGAAAATGGTTCAGGTAATCATAACGGTGGGCAATGCTGTTGAACATTCCACGTACTTCTTCTTTTTTTGCCATATATATAGTAATTATCAGGGAGCCAGGCGCTGTTTTTCCCAGGCTGTCCGGCCATTGGAAAGGGTATATAGGATACGGTCATGCATTCGTCCGGGTCTACCCTGCCAGAACTCAACATGGTCAGGAATAAGCCTGTAGCCTCCCCAGTGAGCAGGTCTTGGAATTTGCTGACCTTCGAATTCTTTTTCCAGTTTGCGGTAGTTTTTAAACAGTTCTTCCCGGGTCTGCACAATTTCGCTCTGGTCAGAGGCCCATGCACCCAACTGGCTTTCGCGGGGGCGGCTCTCAAAATATTCATCCGACTCCTCGTCACTCACTTTACTGACAACACCCTCTATTCTTACCTGTCGCTCCAGTTCGGCCCAGAAAAAAACAAGCGATGCCCGGGGGTTTTCCTCCAGCTGACGGGCTTTCTGGCTGTTGTAGTTGGTATAGAACACAAATCCCTTATCGTCAATTTCTTTGAGCAACACAATGCGTGCACTTACAGAGCCCTCCCTGGTTGCAGTGGCCAGTGTCATGGCATTGGGCTCGGTGAGCCCGGCAAACAATGCCTGCTCAAACCAAAGATTAAACTGCGATAATGGATCCGGAAAAACCTGGTACAGGCTCAATCCGCCATGAGTATAGTTCCTTCTGAGTTCAAAAAGTTTTTTGCGCTTCTCCATACGCATTCCTAAACAACCGAATCACTGAAAAGTTTTCAGGGCCTCCTGCAAAAGCCTTTCTTTGCTTACGGGCACCACCCCCACATATTCACAAACCAAGCCTCCGGCCAGGTTGGAAAGCTGTGCCATGGTGCGAACATCAACTCCTGCCCCCATACAAAGGGCAATGATACTGATCACTGTGTCGCCGGCTCCTGACACGTCGGCGATATCCCTTACATGGGCAGGTATGTTGCCGGTATAATAATTTCCTGCAGTATCCCGGCTGCTGAAACAAACCCCTTTTTCCGACAAAGTAGCCAGGGTGATATCCACATCCAGCATTTCCTGAAGTTGCTTCACGGCATCCATGATCTTTTCCATGCTGTCAAGATCATCATCCAGTTTCAGCCCTTCGCGTAATTCTTTAAGATTGGGTTTAAAAAGGGTTACCCCACGGTAGTTCATGAAATTCTTTTTCTTGGGATCCACCACCACGGGGATCTTATTCTTTCGTCCAACCTCAACCACTTGCTCTATGAGCGCAGGAGTAATAACTCCTTTGTCATAATCTTCAAAAACTATGGCATCAATCGACCTTTCTGCAATGATCTCCTCAATCTTTTTCTGCAGGTGTAGTGTTTCACGGTCGTCAAGTTCTTTTTCTGTTTCTTCATCAACCCTTAGCATCTGGGCATTATTTCCGATGATCCTGAATTTGGTGGTGGTGATGCGATGATCAGAAGTGATCAATCCTGTGCTTTCAAGTCCCTGAACTTTCATCAGATCAAAAAAAGTATGACTTTTTTCATCATTGCCCACTACCGAACACAACACCGGATTGGCCCCCATGGCCTGTACATTAAGGGCCACATTGGCTGCTCCGCCCAATCGGCTTTCTCTCTTTTTGAGCGACACAATTGGCACCGGTGCCTCGGGAGAGATGCGGTCAACCTTTCCCCATAAATAGGCATCGATCATTACATCTCCGATCACCATGATGTTTTGCCGGGAAAATGATTCAAAAAGTGCTCTGATATCCGGTGAATTGCTCATAAAGTGGTTGTTACTTAAGGTTTGTCAGTGCAGATCTAATTCTGTTCACAGCTTCAATGAGCAGATCATTGGATGTGGCATAGGAGATGCGAATGCAGCCGGGCGACCCGAATGCATCGCCGGGAACCAGGGCCACATAAACTTT